>CALRRC020000014.1:0-9120 GCA_943370515.1 Erythrobacter sanguineus
AGAGCTAGGCGCCGTCATTCAGATTCGACGCACGGATCGCGACGCTGTCTTTGCAGTATTGCGCAAGGTAGGTCTCAGTGCCTGCAGTCATGTGATTGGTAAACCAAACACCACCGGCCGAATTGAAATCTGGCGTGATGCGAAAAGCATTTATGCAGAGCCCCGTGAAGTGCTTCACAAAGCATGGCAAAGTACCAGCTGGCAAATTGCCCGGTTGCGTGATAACCCATCGTGTGCCGATAGTGAATATGCTTTGCTCGATGACATCACCAATCCAGGCCTGACACCGAAGCTAACATTTGATGCGGCTGAGGATATCTCTGCTCCATTTATAAATACAGGGGCTCGCCCTAAAATGGCCATTTTGCGCGAGCAGGGCGTTAACTCCCATGTGGAGATGGCATACGCCATGGATTGGGCCGGCTTTAATGCCTACGACGTTCATATGTCGGATTTAATTTCCGGGAAAGCCAAATTAGCCGACTTCCGTGGTCTGGTTGCCTGTGGCGGATTTAGTTATGGCGACGTTCTTGGTGCTGGCGAGGGCTGGGCGAAAACCATTTTGTTTAATGCGCAATTGCGCGACCAGTTTTCTAGCTTCTTTAATCGCTCCGACAGCTTTGCTTTGGGTGTCTGCAATGGTTGCCAGATGATGAGTAACCTTGCCGGGATTATTCCGGGGGCCGATGCATGGCCTAAGTTCACCCGCAATCAATCGGAGCAGTACGAAGCGCGTCTCGTGATAGCAGAGGTGCTGAAGTCGCCATCCATTCTCCTGCAAGGTATGGAGGGTAGCCAAATTCCGATTGCGATTGCGCATGGCGAAGGCTTTGCCAACTTTAGTCAGCAGGGCAATTTAGCAACATTGCAAAGCAAAGGCTTAACTGCCTTGCGTTTTGTCGATCATCGTGGCAATCCAACCGAAACGTACCCAATGAACCCCAATGGGTCGCCTGGCGGCCTCACTGGTGTAACTACGGCTGATGGTCGCTTTACGGTGATGATGCCCCATCCTGAGCGCGTGTTCCGCACAGCGCAGATGAGTTGGTCGCCAAGTCATTGGCAACAAACCCCCGATGGAGCAAGTCCATGGATGCGCTTATTCCGTAATGCTCGCCGCTGGGTAGCGTAGTGCAATCATGTTGATGGAGCCAGTCACCTTTTCTGAGTCGGGTGGTATTCGCTATTTGCATTTTGGAACAGAATTGATTCAAGGGGCGATGCGCATACGCGACCCTAATGAAATCTACCTTGAGTACAACCAACAGATGATGGCTTGGCTTTTGTTTCTAGAGACCAAGCCCGGAATGCAAGTCGCCCAATTGGGTCTAGGTACCGGCGCATTAACCAAATTTACACACCTGCATTGCCCTGCTGTCAAAAACACGGTGGTGGAAGTCAATCCGGCCGTCATTATTGCTGCGCGCAGTATGTTTTTTACGCCGGACGATGATCGGCGCCTCAAGACCCTACAAATCGATGCACATGCATTTGTGCATGATGCTCAATTGCATAATCGCTTCGATGCCTTGCAAGTCGATCTATACGACGCTATCTGCGATGGTCCATCGGCTAGCTCCCTTGACTTTTACAATGGCTGTTACAACTTGCTGAAGTCACCTGGTGTCTTAACGGTTAATTTGTTTTCTCGGCACAAAAGCTTTGACATCAACCTGAACAACATGTGCGAAGCCTTTGACAATCGCGTCTTGTTGTTTCCGGAATCCCATGACTGCAATGTCGTGGCCATGGCATTTAAGGGGCCGCTTTTATCTGTAGAGTGGGCAGATATCGCTAAGCGCGCGAAACTGATTCAAGAAAAAACTGGCTTAGCAGCTACATCGTGGGCATCAGGCTTGCGCCATGCCAATGCCAGGCAAGAAATTGCCCTGAGTATTTAAAGCGAGATACCTCAATCCGATTGGGGTAAAAAATAAGGGGGTCAGCGATCCCCTTATCTAATCTAACTAGCTACTAATTGTTAACTGTAGGCTATTAAATCTGCGCTAACTTGCTTAAACCGTGACAGTATCAGCAACATCACTAAATGACTTGATCTTGTCAAAGTTCATGTAGCGATATACCTCACTGGCTTTTGCGTTGAGCGAACCCAATTGATCAAGGTACTCCTGCATCGTCGGAATGCGACCCAAGAGCGCAGCGACTGCAGATAATTCAGCAGAGGCCAAAAAGACATTGGTATCAATGCCTAAACGATTAGGGAAGTTTCGAGTCGAGGTCGAAACTGCCGTGGCGCCTTTGCGCATCGACGCTTGGTTACCCATGCACAGGGAACAGCCCGGCGCTTCCATACGGGCGCCAGTGCGACCCAGAATGCCGTAGTAACCCTCTTCGGTCAGAACCATGGCATCCATTTTAGTTGGGGGCGCAATCCAGAGGCGCGTTGGAATGTCGGTTTTTCCTTCCAGCACCTTACCGGCAGCACGGAAGTGACCAATATTGGTCATGCAAGAGCCGATAAAGACTTCATCGATCTTGGTTCCCGATACTTCAGAGAGGAATTTCACATCGTCTGGATCATTCGGGCAGGCCAAAATCGGTTCTTTGATTTCGTTAATGTCGATTTCAATAATCTCGGCATAGTCTGCATTGGCATCGGCTTTGAGTAACTGCGGATTCGCAATCCAGGCTTCCATCGCTTTAATGCGGCGACCTAAAGTGCGTGCATCTTCGTAGCCATTGGCAATCATCCACTTCATTAAAGTGATGTTGGAGCGCATGTACTCAATGATGGGCTCTTTATTCAGGTGGACAGTACACCCACCAGCAGAGCGTTCGGCCGAAGCGTCGGACAATTCAAATGCTTGCTCTACTTTGAGATCAGGTAGGCCTTCAATCTCCAAAATACGGCCTGAGAAAATATTCTTCTTGCCTTGCTTTTCAACCGTGAGTAAACCGCGCTTAATGGCATAGAGTGGAATGGCATTGACTAAGTCACGCAGCGTGATACCAGGCTGCATGTTTCCTTTGAAGCGAATCAATACCGACTCTGGCATATCGAGTGGCATCACGCCAGTAGCGGCAGCAAATGCAACCAAGCCAGATCCGGCTGGGAATGAAATCCCAATGGGGAAGCGGGTATGGCTATCACCACCCGTGCCGCAGGTATCGGGCAAGAGCAGGCGATTAAGCCAGCTATGAATTACACCATCGCCGGGTCGCAAAGAAACGCCGCCACGATTGGTCATGAAAGAAGGCAACTCATGGTGGGTGCGAATGTCAACTGGTTTGGGATAGGCCGAGGTATGGCAGAAGGACTGCATCATCAGGTCGGTTGAAAAGCCAAGGCAAGCCAAATCCTTGAGTTCATCACGGGTCATCGGCCCAGTCGTATCTTGTGAGCCAACCGTAGTCATGTGCGGTTCGCAATAGGTGCCAGGACGAACGCCTTGGCCTTCAGGTAAACCGCAAGCGCGACCCACCATTTTTTGGGCCAAGCTAAAGCCTTTTTTGTTGTCTGGGGGGCTAATTGGTAAGCGGAATTCAGTGGATGCGGGTAGACCTAAGGCAGCGCGAGCCTTCGCAGTGAGTCCACGACCAACGATCAGCGGAATACGGCCACCGGCACGCACCTCATCCAAGATGACGGGGGACTTGAGGGAGAACTCCGAGATGACTTGGCCATTTTTAAGGGCTTTGCCTTCGTACGGGCGCAATTCAATCACATCGCCCATATTCATTTGATTTACGTCGAGCTCGATTGGCAATGCGCCGGCGTCTTCCATGGTGTTAAAGAAAATCGGAGCAATCTTGGTTCCAAGGCAAATTCCACCAAAGCGCTTATTGGGTACAAAGGGAATATCTTGACCGGTCCACCAGAGCACCGAGTTGGTTGCGGATTTACGGGAAGAGCCTGTGCCAACGACATCGCCAACGTAGGCAATTTGATGGCCTTTTTTCTGTAAAGCCTCAATCTGCTTCATAGGACCACGTACACCAGTCTCGTCTGGCTCAATACCTGCACGGGGGTTTTTCAGCATGACGGTGGCATGCAGCGGAATATCCGGGCGACTCCATGCATCCGGCGCAGGGGATAAGTCATCGGTATTGGTCTCGCCAGTGACTTTGAACACGGTCAAGGTCATGCTCTCGGGAACGGCAGGGCGACTCGTAAACCATTCTGCATCCGCCCAGCTTTGCATCACCGACTTCGCATGGGCGTTGCCTTTCTCGGCCATCTCTTGAACGTCATTAAAGTAATCAAACATCAAGAGGGTTTTCTTGAGTGCCTCAGCTGCAGCAGCTGCGCACTCGCTATCCGCTAGTAACTCAACCAGGGGGGCAATGTTGTAGCCGCCCAGCATGGTGCCGAGGAGCTCAGTCGCTTTAATACGGGAAATGAGGGGGGATTTATCAGTCCCTTTGGCTACGGCGGCCAAGAATTCGGCTTTTACTTTAGCGGCCTCATCAACGCCAGCGGGAACGCGATAGCTTATGAGATCAACCAGCTCGGCCTCTTTACCCTTGGGGGGGTTTTTCAGTAAACCAATCAGCTCAGCAGTCTGATCTTTGGTTAATGGCAGGGCGGGGATGCCCAGTGCTGCGCGTTCTGCAACATGGGCGTTGTAAGCTTCTAACATCGCGTTTCCTATGAATAAGGGGTTGTCAATCGAATGGCAATGCGAGATCGTCAAATGACTTGACCTCGATCAAGTCAATTGTAATGTTTTGGCTTGTTTATAGACAATAAAATTTGTAAAAAAAGCTATTAAATAAGGTTAAATAGCGAATTTCAAGGCCCATAAGACCTTAAATAGTATGTTCAGCCTTGAGGGCCCAAACCAGGGCAATTACCCATCCAATTAAAGACCAGCCCAAAAAGAGATTGAGGGCAAAAATAGCCCCGGTATTGATCCGTTTTTTGTAAAAGGCAATGGCAAATGGCAAAAAATAGAATAGGGAGAGAACGCTAATTAATAGGGCAAATACAAAGCGCATGTCTTTTCACTCTCGAGTCAATGGGGGTTGGGGCCTGATTAGCCTTTAAAGCCGATTCTACTGCTAGGTCAAATTCTGGACTCAGGTGGAGGTATCGGTATAATTAGAATTTCCAACAGAGCCAAAGCGCGATGACCAAATACGTTTTTGTCACTGGTGGCGTAGTTTCTTCCCTAGGGAAAGGAATTGCAGCTGCCTCGCTTGCCGCGATTCTCGAATCCCGCGGCCTGAAAGTCACCCTCCTTAAATTAGATCCCTACATTAACGTTGATCCGGGCACCATGAGCCCCTTTCAGCACGGCGAAGTCTTTGTGACCGAGGATGGCGCAGAAACCGACTTGGATTTGGGGCACTACGAGCGCTTTGTATCTGCCAAGATGCGCAAAAGCAATAACTTTACGACCGGCCAGATTTACGAATCCGTGATTCGCAAGGAGCGGCGCGGCGAATACCTCGGCAAAACAGTTCAAGTCATTCCGCACATTACGAATGAAATCCAGGCCTTTGTCGAACGAGGCGCTAAAGCCAGCCATGACGGTCAAGTGGATGTCGCCATTTGCGAAATTGGCGGCACCGTAGGTGATATTGAGTCCCTACCGTTTTTAGAGGCTGCACGCCAAATGAGCCTGCGCCTACCGCCCCACAGTTGCGCTTTCGTCCATTTGACTTTAGTTCCCTACTTAATCAGCGCCGGCGAACTAAAAACAAAGCCAACCCAGCATTCCGTGCAAAAGCTACGGGAGATCGGCATCATGCCAACCGTGTTGCTGTGCCGCGCCGATCGCCCGATTCCAGAGGATGAGCGCGCGAAGATTTCCTTATTCTCGAACGTACGGGAAGAGTCAGTGATCTCCGTATGGGATGTCGATACGATTTACAAGATTCCACAGATGCTGCACGAGCAAGGCATGGATGATTTGATCTGCCGCGAACTGCAAATTGAAGCGAAGCCAGCCGATCTGTCGGTATGGACGCATTTGGTTTACGAGATGGAAAATCCCCAACATGAAGTCACGATTGGCATGGTGGGTAAGTACGTCGACTTAACCGAGTCATATAAGTCCTTAATTGAAGCCTTACGCCATGCTGGTATTCATAACCACACCCGCGTGAATATTCGCTACATTGATTCAGAGCAGATTGAGAAAGACGGTATTTCTTGCCTAGCTAGTTTAGATGCTATTTTGGTGCCAGGTGGCTTTGGTAAACGCGGCACCGAAGGCAAGATTGCTGCTATTCGCTATGCACGTGAAAATCGCATTCCTTACCTCGGCATTTGCTTAGGCATGCAATTGGCGGTCATCGAATTTGCCCGCCATGTAGCCCACATTACTGGAGCCAACAGCACCGAGTTTGATCCCGAGACGGCGCACCCCGTTGTGGCGCTCATTACAGAATGGCTTGATCGTGAAGGTCGCGTGGAAAAACGCGGTGACGATTCCGATTTGGGCGGCACGATGCGCCTCGGTTCGCAGCGTTGCCCAGTCAAAGCGAATACCTTGGCCCATACCATTTACGGCGCCGAAGTAAATGAGCGCCATCGCCATCGCTATGAGGTCAATAATATTTACGTACCCCGTTTAGAAGAATCGGGGCTGGTCATTTCAGCGCGCACTCCAACGGAATCATTACCCGAGATGATGGAACTACCTAAGGCCATGCATCCCTGGTTCTTTGGTGTTCAGTTTCACCCTGAATTTACTTCGACGCCGCGCGATGGACATCCCCTCTTTTTAGCTTACATTAAAGCGGCATTGGTTCACCACGATGCAAATCAAACGGTGGCAGCATGAAACTCTGTGGATTTGATGTTGGCCTAGAGAAACGTTTTTTCTTAATTGCCGGCCCTTGCGTAATCGAATCTGAGCAGTCGGCTCTGGATATTGCTGGCACGCTAAAAGAAATTACCGGATCCCTCGGAATTCCATTTATTTATAAGTCGTCTTTCGATAAAGCCAATCGCACCTCAGGTAGCTCCTTTCGAGGGCTTGGTATGGAGAAAGGCTTAGCGATTCTGGCTAAAGTGCGTAAAGAGATCGGCGTGCCGGTCTTGACAGACGTGCATGACATTAGCGAAATTGCCTCCGTCGCAGCAGTGGTAGATATATTGCAAACACCGGCTTTTTTATGCCGCCAAACGGACTTCATTCGGGCTTGCGCGCAAAGCGGTAAACCTGTCAATTTTAAGAAGGGCCAGTTTCTGTCTCCGCATGAGATGCTCAATGTCATTCAGAAGGCCCGTGATGCGGCGGTAGAAGCCAATGTGCCCGATCAGTTTATGGTTTGCGAACGCGGCGCCTCCTTTGGTTACAACAATTTAGTGTCGGATATGCGCAGTCTCGCGATCTTGCGGCAGACCCATGCGCCCGTCGTATTTG
Organism: Erythrobacter sanguineus; assembly: GCA_943370515.1. Taxonomy (GTDB): domain Bacteria; phylum Pseudomonadota; class Gammaproteobacteria; order Burkholderiales; family Burkholderiaceae; genus Polynucleobacter. Next base: position 7,338 of record CALRRC020000014.1, read on the forward strand.
ATGCAACCCATTCAGTGCAATTACCCGGCGGGCAGGGCGGCAGCAGCGGTGGGCAGCGTGAATTTGTCCCCGTATTGGCCCGCGCTGCAATGGCAGTCGGCATATGTGGCCTCTTCATGGAAACCCACCCCGACCCAGCCAAGGCGCTATCCGATGGGCCGAATGCGGTGCCATTAAACCGCATGAAGGAATTATTGGAATCGCTTGTTGCAATTGATACGGTTGTGAAAAAAAGCGGTACTTTTTTAGAAGAGCAGTTTTGAGGAGAAGTTCATGAGTGCCATCGTCGATATTATCGGTAGAGAAATTTTAGATTCACGCGGTAATCCAACGGTAGAGTGCGATGTGCTCCTCGAGTCGGGTGTAATGGCCCGTGCTGCAGTTCCATCCGGTGCATCAACGGGCTCACGCGAAGCAATTGAAATGCGTGATGGCGATGCCGAGCGCTACCTAGGTAAAGGCGTTCTCAAAGCCGTACAAAACATCAATACTGAAATATCTGAAGCCGTAATGGGGCTTGATGCTAGTGAGCAGGCCTTCTTGGATCGCACCATCAATGAACTTGACGGCACCCACAATAAAGCACGCCTGGGTGCCAATGCCACCTTGGCTGTCTCCATGGCCGTAGCCCGTGCTGCCGCAGAAGAAGCGGGCTTGCCTTTGTACCGCTACTTTGGCGGCTCTGGCGCCATGCAACTTCCCGTTCCGATGATGAACATCGTCAATGGCGGTGCGCATGCGAACAATAGCCTCGATATTCAAGAATTCATGATCATGCCGGTGGGTACGGAAACCTTCCGTGAGGCATTGCGCTGCGGCGCTGAGATCTTCCATGCGCTTAAGAAAATCCTGCACGATAAGAATATGCCAACCTCAGTTGGTGATGAGGGCGGCTTTGCTCCGAACTTCTCGAGCAATAAAGAATGCCTTGAAACCATTTTGCTTGCCATTGAAAAAGCGGGCTACAACGCTGGCGAAGATGTTCTGCTTGCGCTCGATTGCGCTGCCAGTGAATTCTATAAAGACGGCAAGTACCACTTGGCTGGTGAAGGCCTACAGCTGAGCTCAAGCGAGTTCTCCGATTACTTGGGTAATCTGGCCGACCAGTTTCCGATTGTGTCCATCGAAGATGGCATGCATGAGAGTGACTGGGATGGCTGGGCTGACATAACGCAAAAGCTGGGTAAAAAGATTCAGCTGGTTGGTGATGATTTATTTGTTACCAACACACGCATCCTCAAAGAAGGCATCGAAAAGGGTGTTGCGAATTCGATTCTGATTAAGATCAATCAAATCGGCACACTAACAGAAACCTTTGCCGCCATCGAAATGGCTAAGCGGGCGAACTACACGGCGGTGATTTCACACCGCTCTGGCGAGACCGAGGACAGCACTATTGCTGATATTGCAGTGGGTACGAATGCAGGCCAGATTAAAACGGGCTCCTTGTCGCGTTCCGATCGCATCGCCAAGTACAACCAGTTGTTGCGCATCGAAGAAGATTTGGGTGATGTCGCCACGTACCCTGGTAAGTCCGTTTTTTACAACCTAAAGAAATAAAAGTCGCTTACCTGCCAGCACCATGCGAATCATCATTTATTCCATGTTTGGCTTGCTAATTGCAATCCAATACCCGCTCTGGTTAGGTAAGGGGGGTTGGTTTAAGGTCTACGAAATGGAGCAGCAACTCAAGGATCAAAAAGAGCTTAATCAGGCGTTGGCCCTGCGTAATACCAAATTAGCCGGCGATGTTGCCGATCTAAAGACTGGAACGCGAGCCATT
>CALRRC020000015.1:0-9010 GCA_943370515.1 Erythrobacter sanguineus
CGACGAAGGACTTCTTGGCCTGGGGATTGGGACTGCTGTGGATCGATGGCTGTTCTACTTATGGTCTACGTTCTGACGCAATTATAAGCGGCAGGATTTACAGGTTTGATTAGAAGCGCTCTTCTGGTCGCAAAAACCGCCATTGACCAACGGGCAGCGGGCCCAAGGAAATCCGGCCCATGCGCACCCGTTTTAAACCCAAGACCCGAAGGCCAACGAGCTCACACATTCTGCGGATTTGGCGTTTGCGGCCCTCACGTAATACAAAGCGCAATTGATCTTCATTCTGCCAACTAACCTTGGCAGGTTTGAGTTCTTGGTCGTCCAGAATTAGGCCGTGCCGAAGCAAATCAAGGTCGTCAAACGAGAGCTTGCCTTCCACCCGCACCAAGTATTCTTTTTCAATGGGGCTGTTTTCGCCAATCAAGAGCTTGGCGATGCGCCCATCCTGCGTTAAGACCAGCATGCCAGTGGAGTCGATATCGAGTCGACCTGCCGGTGCCAACCCTTTGGTATTAAAGCGGCCAGTGTGTTTAGAGTCACCCGCATAAAAGTTTTCGGGGGTAATCAGCGATGCTGCTGGTTGGTACTCTTGATCATCATCCCGATGGGAGATAAAGCCAACCGGCTTATTGAGGATGACGGTGACGCGGGCAGCTTGCTGTTTCTGGGCATCTAAGCGCAATTCAATTTTTTGACTGCGGTATGCGCGTGAGCCGAGTTCAGACACAACCTTGCCGTCCACCGTAACCAGGCCTTGCTCAATGTAGGAGTCAGCCTCGCGCCGCGAGCATAGACCGAGTTCGGAAAGCAGTTTAGAGACGCGAAATTGTTCCATCACGCTATTATGAATTACACAGCACCTTGCTAAACTGAATTCAGAATGAATGCACCCCAAAAAGAGCCCAAACCGCAGGTAGATGCAATAAAACCGGTCGACGATCGGAAGCTGAGCTTGGATTGGCAGGCGATTATCCTGATAACGGGATGTTGCTTGATATGGGGCTATCAGCAGATTGCCATTCAGGCGATAGCAGACGAAGTAGCTCTGCTCATGCAATTGACCATTCGCTCGATTATTGCCAGCGCATGCGTGTGGGTCTGGATGATATTTAAAGGGATTCAGCCGTTTCAGTCGGACCGTACGCTCATGCCAGGCATGATTGCTGGCCTGCTATTTTTTGCTGAGTTTGTCTTGTTGTATTCAGCGCTCGAACACACCAATACATCGCGCGCCATCACCTTTTTATACTTAGCCCCGTTTATTGTGGCATTGGTATTGCCCATCTTTATACCTGCTGAGCGGCTGAACTTACTTCAGTCAAGTGGTTTGCTCATTGCATTTGGCGGCCTCGCCTTCGCTTTTCAGGATGGATTTTCGAGTAGCGCCCCCCACTTTTTGCTGGGCGATATTGCCGTCATTGGCGCTGCTACGGCATGGGCATTTACAACCATTGTGGTGCGTATTACTACGCTTGGACAAATTCAGCCTGAGCGCACCCTGTTCTTCCAGTTATTTTTCTCATCGATTGCCTTAATTGCGCTTTGCATTGCATATGGCGTTCCGCTACCCGATACGTTTTCGATCAAAGCTATGGCCTCCTTATTTCTGCAATCCGTGATTATTGCGGCCGCCAGTTATTTATTTTGGTTTTGGCTTTTACGGCACTACCTTGCAACTAAAGTATCTGCGTTTAGTTTCCTTACGCCGATGTTTGGGCTCCTCTTTGGATTTTTTCTCGCGGGCGACCCAATTAACGGCAGCTTGATTGTTGCTTTTATTTCGATTGCTTTGGGTATTTATTTAGTCAATCGCCGGCAAGAAAGTTAAATCCAGGCCTCCACAAGACTGACCTAGTAGGGATTGACTTGCCCATCTGGGCGATTCTTAAAGCGCTTATGCACCCAGTAATACTCCGCAATATGTTGGCGGATCTCAGCTTCGTAAATTGCGTTTAGCCTTGCTGTATCGGCAACAGGATCATTGCTTGGAAAGCCATCAATGGGTTTGCTAATGACGCAGCAGTAGCGCGAACGGTCTGGTAGCAAAGTGGTAACCATCATGCACACTTCTGCTTGAGCAATGAGTGCTAGGCGAGACACGGCTGTAATGGTATTCGTTGGAATACCAAAAAAAGGCACAAACACGGAATCCCGTAAACCAAGATCTAGATCAGGTGCAATGATGATCAAATTGCCATTGCGAATTTCACGGATCAACGGGAGCAAGTTGCCTTGGCGATCAATGGCGTTTCCGCCAAAACGATTTCGCCAGCGTATGACGCGCTCATTGAAAAAAGAATTCTTCATGCGTTGAAAGAGTCCAGATGTTCGAGGCCAGCCTTGCTTTGCTGCAAGGGCACTAATCACAATGCTGCCTTCGATGCCAGTGAAATGCATATTGACTAAAATGCGGGGCTTGTGATCACGCAAGTCGACTGCTGAGCGAACCTCAATCATGTTGGATACGGCTTGCGCACTGCCCAGCCAGATAATCCCGCGCTCTGCAATGCTGCGACCCAATAACTTCCAGTGGTCATTCGCGATTGCATCGATTTCGGAATCGCTTAGCTTCGGAAAGCATAGGCGTAAATTGGTTTTAACAACCCGGTTGCGTTTACCGGGGATCCGCGCTGCAACTGCGCCGAGTCCATATCCAAATAACACCACAAGACGGTAAGGTAGAACCGATAGGAGCGCCAATAAACCCACGCCCACATAGTTAAGCGCCGCTTTAATCAAGATTGGCTTTGTTATACCGAAGTAGGCTTTGGCCGGTAAGCGATTTAATGTCATCGCTTGGCCCAACGGTCATACCAAGATCATGAAGTCCGCCATCTTCTAGGCGGTATACCCAGCCGTGTATGGTGAGGTCTTGGCCTCGCGACCAGGCATCTTGAACAATGGTAGTTTCACAAACATTGGTAACTTGTTCGATTACATTGAGTTCGCACAGGCGCTCTTGGCGTTCATGTTTAGGCAAGACCTCTCCTAAGTAGCGCTCGTGTTTTTGATGCACATCTTTTACATGCCTGAGCCAATTATCCGCTAAGCCTACACGCTTGTCGCCCAGAGCTGCATGCACGCCAGAGCAGCCATAGTGGCCGCAGACAATCACATGCTTTACCTTTAAGAGATCAATGGCAAATTGCAATACAGAGAGGCAATTAAGGTCAGTATGGACCACTACATTGGCAATATTGCGATGAACAAAGAGTTCACCGGGCAACAGGCCAACGATGGCATTCGCAGGAACGCGACTATCCGCACAACCAATCCATAAAAACTCAGGGGCCTGTTGTGATACTAGGCGTGTAAAAAAATCGGGATCCGCCTCAACCATAGAGCTGGCCCATTCCCGATTCTTTACAAAAAGGTGTTCCAACACGTTTGCTGAATTGGGTATAGTCATGGTTTGATTTTAAAGTAGATTGATGACACCAGACTGGTTAAAACAAACGGACGTCGGAATAGAGCTGAGTATTTATTGCCAGCCTGGCGCCAAGGTGAACAAAATTGCGGGTACGCACGATGGCCATTTAAAGGTATCGTTGCAACAGCCTGCGATGGATAACCGCGCAAATGAAGCCCTGCTGCAGTGGTTATCAAAGCGGCTGCGCATTCCGCAGCGGCAGATTCACCTTATCTCTGGTCAAGCCAGCAAAGTAAAGCGCATCGAGTTATGGGCACCCATTTCGAAGGAGCACGTATTGGAAAGTCTCAAGCCCTAGGCATTTACCAAAAGAGTAGCCAAAGAATGCCCAGAATCAACGCCCATTTGCCGACGTAATACACACTCCGTTGCTTGGCTTTGAGTTGCTTTGCCTTACTGCGTAGATGGTAAACATAAGAAAATAGAACATTAACAAAACCGACTTGCTCTGAGTCGACATTTTTTGATGCAGCAGCACTCATCACATTTTTTCCAAACCAACGATTAAATGCTTGTACTACCTTGGTGTAAACCGGACGTTCGATATCGCAGAATAGAACAATGCGCTGGTGATCCGTTTTATTGGCAGCGTAATGAATATAGGTTTCATCAAACATCACGGCTTCGCCGTCTTTCCAGTAGTAGCGCTCACCGTCGACATCAATAAAACAGTCCGGACTGTTGGGCGTTACTAATCCCAGGTGGTAACGCAGTGAGCCGGCATAGGGATCGCGATGCCGTACCAAGGTTGCTTCTGGCGGCAGTGAGGCAAACATAGCGGCTTTCACCGTCGGAATGGACTTGAGTAAAGCCACAGTTTTTGGGCAGGCTGCCTCGGCGGAAGCTAAATCTTTGCCGTACCAGTAAAGATGAAAGCGTTTCCAGCCAGTACGAAAAAAAGAGTTAAAGCCAATATCGTTGTAACCAGTTGCGGCGACGATCGAGCCGCCCTCATTTAAGGCCAGAGCCTCAGCACGAATCACTTCCCAGTTATCCTGCAATTTTTTTAATTCAGGGAACTCTGTCACAGGAATGTAGGCGCCCGCCTTTACTTTAGAAAACAGATAGAGCAGGGAGTTGACTGGCGCTAAAAGTACGACATAGTCTGTGAGTGAGCGCATGACGCTAAAGCGAACGCGGCCCCTAAAATACACATAGATGGCAGAACTCACAAAGATCAACAGAATGGCGTGGCGAATTTCCATAACAGCAAGGTTTGCTTTCAATAAAAATAGAGTGCCGCTTAAAACAAGGCAAAATAAACTATCACTCATTTTAAGTGAGCGAACACCTTTAGTGCAGCATAAATAGTGACTCAATCGGAGTTTTTATGTCTTTGTATAAAAAATTACAACAAAGGGCCCATGATTCGCAGCCAATTCGGATTGCATTGATTGGCGCGGGTAAATTTGGATCCATGTATTTATCGCAAATTCCGCGGACGCCGGGCATTCATTTGGTCGGCATTGCTGATCTATCGCCGGATCGTGCGCAGGCTGCTTTGCGCCGCGTAGGCTGGCAGGGTGATCAGTTTAGGGCGACTTCGGTTGCTGAGGCGGTACGCAAAGGCAGTACATACATAACCAGCGATGCCAGTGCATTGATTGATGACAATGCCATCGAGCTGGTGATTGAGGCAACGGGCGTGCCTGCCGCCGGAATCGAGCATGCTCTGCGCTGCATTGAACATGGGAAGCACATCATCATGGTGAATGTCGAAGCCGATGTATTGGCGGGCCCGTATTTGGCAAAGCGAGCCGCTGATGCTGGTGTTATCTATTCCATGGCCTCAGGTGATCAGCCTGCTTTAATTGCAGAAATGGTTGATTGGGCCCGCACCATTGGCCTCGAAGTGATGTGTGCTGGTAAAGGTACAAAATATTTACCGGCGTACCATGCATCGACACCCAAAACCGTATGGGGCCATTACGGCTTTAGTGAGGAACAAGTCGCGGGCGGTGACTTTAATGCGCAAATGTTCAATTCGTTTTTGGACGGCACCAAGTCGGCTCTCGAAATGGCCGCAGTTGCGAATGCCTGTGATCTGCAGGTGCCTGACGATGGCTTGGGCTTTCCGGCATGCGGCGTTGATGATTTGCCCGCGCTACTAAAGCCTATCCAAGATGGCGGCCTATTGCCACGCAAAGGCATGGTTGAAGTAGTGTCCTCGGTCGAGCGAGATGGCCGCCCAGTTTTCCGTGACTTACGCTGGGGAGTGTATGCGGTCTTTCATGCGCCCAGTAGCTATGTTAGAGATTGCTTTTTGCAATACGGCTTAAAGACAGATGCTTCTGGTTGGTATGCCGCCATGTATAAGCCTTACCACTTAATTGGTCTTGAATTGGGAATCTCGGTAGCAAGTGTAGCCTTGCGTAAGGAAGCAACGGGCGCAACGAGCGCTTTTGTTGGCGATGTGCTCGCTTGCGCTAAGCGCGATTTAAAGGCAGGCGAGGTGCTGGATGGGGAAGGTGGTTTTACTGTCTATGGAAAGTTAATGCCAGCTGCGGAATCCTTGCGCATCAGTGCATTACCGATTGGCTTGGCGCATCGCCTGACTTTAAAAAACAGTATCCGAGCTGGACAAATTGTGACTTGGAATGATGTGGATTACGATGCCACTCAAACCGCTATACGCATTCGCCAACGCATGGAGGATGAATTTAAATAGGAGGCCCTGCAATTGAAATAGGCCACCCTTATTTTTTCTTGGCGCTTTCTCGCTTGGTAATTTCCGCGTTAATGCGCTCGAGTGTTTTTGCATCTGGATTTTGCCAGCTGCCACCAGACTGATTCACCATAAAAACAAGTGAAGCAGCAAAATCCGCAACGCTCAGGTCGGCTTTGCCGCCCTTTGCAGGCATGCCTCGGACGCCAACATAGCCATGGGCAGTTAGCTGGACTTGGCCTTCTTTAATCAAAGGAGCCCATTTGGCTTTATCGCCCACCTTTGGTGCGCCAGCCACCCCATTTTGATGGCAAACAGCACACACTTGCTTATACGTGTTTTCCCCAGTGGCGGCAGCGCCTTGCGTATAAAAAATTAGACCAAGAGAGGCGAATAAAAAACGGAACATAAATAGTCTCACAAAAAATTACGCATCACCTTAATGCAGCTATCCAATACAAATAGGCAATTTGCCTGCTTACAGCGTTATGATAGATCTAGATGGGGGCAAGATGGTCATTATTTTGAGCAATGCAGCAATGCATTGACACGCCTCTAGCGCTGCCATGGGGCGCGGATTTAACGCAAAATGCGATCGAGAAAAAGCAATGAATGGATTTATTAAAAGCCTAATAGGCCTTATATTACTTGGACTTACGCTTATTTCAGCCTATACCTGGGTGATGCTCAGTTGGAGTTATGCCGATGGAGAGCGTGCCGGTTATGTGCAGAAATTCTCCAGCAGGGGCTACTTATGCAAGACCTGGGAAGGAGAGCTGGCAATGGTGTCCATGCCGGGAACCATGTCCGAAAAATTCTTCTTTTCGGTGCGCGATGATGCTGTGGCGCAAAAAATAAACGCCAACTTAGGAAAAAAAGTAGCGCTAAAATATGAACAGCACATCGGCCTGCCAACCAGCTGTTTCGGGGAAACAGAGTACTTTGTGATTGATTTACTTGTTTTAGATCAATCCTAATTCGAGTGCGCAGTAGAAATAGTTCAAACAACTTTATTTTTATTATTTTTTGTGTTTAAAATCATGTCAGCGCGTCGTGCGCCAACATACATACCAACAAGGAGCTTCACTTGAACAAAGCAGAACTTATCGCAGCGATTGCTGACGATGCTGAGATTTCAAAAGCCAAAGCAGAATTCGCACTGAATTCAGCAATTGAGCACATCATTAAAGCCGTTACCAAAGGTGACTCCGTTCAATTGATCGGTTTTGGTACATTCAGTTCAGGCAAGCGTGCTGCACGTATGGGCCGCAATCCGAAGACTGGCGAGCCGCTCAAGATTGCTGCAGCGAAGACTGTGAAGTTTTCTGCTGGTAAAGCATTCAAAGACTCAGTTAACAAGCGTAAGAAGTAATTCGCGCAAGCTGAAACAAAAGCCCGGTTCTGCCGGGCTTTTTTATTGCGATAATTTAACTTTGAACCAGTCGTCGATGGCGGTGAATACTCATCAAAATGCCCGCCCCAAACCCTAAGGTAACGAGCGCAGTGCCGCCGTAGGTCATGAGCGGTAATGGCACGCCTACGACTGGTAAGATGCCGCTCACCATGCCAATATTGACGAAGGCATAGGTGAAAAAAATCATGGTGATTGCGCCGCCCAATAATCGAGTAAACATGGTGGGCGCACCCGCCGCAATTGCCAGCCCTCGCCTAATTAAAGCAAAGAACAGGCCGAGCAATAAGAGGTTGCCGAGAAATCCAAATTCTTCGGAATAAACGGCAAAAACAAAATCCGTATGTTTCTCTGGAATAAATTCCAGGTGGGATTGTGTGCCCTGGCCCCAGCCTTTACCGAAAAAACCACCGGAACCAATTGCAATCGCGGATTGAATCGTATGAAATCCTTTACCCAAGGGATCGGAAGAGGGGTCCAGTAAAGTGCATACCCGGTTTTTTTGATAGTCGTGTAAGAGTGGCCAGGTCACATCGCTGGCACAAATGCTGCCGCGGAAAATAATTAGCAGCAATACCCCGATCCCAAGCACGCCTATCACAGGCACGATCCAGCGCCAGGGCAGGCCTGCAAAAATAATAACGTAAAGACCAGCAGCAAATACGAGCAAAGCAGTGCCTAAGTCGGGTTGCCGCGCAATCAACATCACTGGGATGGCAAGAATCACAGCCGCAACTAAATAGTCCCAGCCGTTTTGAATGCCTTCGCGTCGTTGAAAGTACCACGCTAACATCAGCGGCATCGCAATCTTCATCAGCTCAGATGGCTGAATAACAATACCCACATTGACCCACCTCCGCGCTCCTTTTTTAACCAGACCAAAAATAGCAACCGCAATAAGCAATACAACTCCAATGACATAAACCCAAACAGCTGCGGTTTCAAGCCACTTGGGTGGAATATAAGAAACGACCCACATGACTAAAAAAGCGAGGATGAGATTTCGTAATTGATCGCTAAGTTGCACGGGTGTATTTTGACTTGCCGATAGAAAAGTAATCGAACTCAAAATAGCGATACCTAAAAAAATGAGTCCGAGCTGCGGATCAAGCCCAGAAAAAAATTGATAGATGCGTTTTTTTATGGCGCCCTTTTCCATTCTGGAATCTCCTTAGGCCATTTGCCATTGATGTAATAGTCAAGCGCTTTACGCGCAATCGGTGCAGCGTACTGCGCCCCGAAGCCGGCATTCTCCACAATCAAGGCAATCACTATCGTGGGCTTCTCGGCAGGCGCAAAGGCAACAAAAAGGGCGTGATCACGCAGAAATTCTGGGGTAGTAGCGTGGTTATATTCTTTCGCATTCAAGCTAAAAACTTGGGATGTACCCGTTTTTCCCGCGTTGGTATAAGGCGCATCCTTAAATGACCTTGCGGAGGTGCCGACTTGGTTTACGGCAACCATCGACTTCTTGATAACTTCGATGTTTTCCGGCTTAAAG
>CALRRC020000016.1:0-8600 GCA_943370515.1 Erythrobacter sanguineus
AAATTGCCAGCTAATCCATTCGCCACGGCACAGGCCATCACCATGCTCACCGCTGTACGCGCCTTTGTAGCGACGAACCAGCTCCGATGCTTCTTCCGCCATCGCTCGCATCTTCTGTGCACCATCGCGGCGCATATCCAAGATCGGCCGAACATGCAAGGTGCCGACCGATGCGTGCGCATACCAAGTACCGCGGGAGCCGTATTTAGAAAAGACGTCGGTGAGTGCGCTGGTGTATTCAGCCAGGTTCTCGAGTGGTACGGCACAGTCCTCAATAAAGCTGACGGGCTTGCCATCGCCTTTGAGGCTCATCATGATGTTCAGGCCCGCTTTACGCACCTCCCACAGATTTTTTTGCAGACCCGCATCGGGCATCGACACCACGCAATTGGGTAAACCCAGGTCGCTCATTAATTCATTGAGTGCAGTAACGCGCTCTACGAGAGGAGCATGCGCTTCACCCGAAAATTCCACGAGCAAGATCGCTTCGGGTGTTGGGCCGGCTGCATCAATCAGCGCGCTTTCAATGGTCTTTTTAAAGCTGGGGTTGTGCCGCGCTAAATCAATCATGGTGCGGTCGACTAATTCAACCGCGGTAGGACCTAATTTGACAATGTGTTGCGCACTATCCATGGCACGGTAGAAGCTGGAGAAGTTCACAATGCCGAGCACCTTGTGCTGCGGCAATGGAGCTAACTTTAGTTGCAGTGATTTGAAATACGCTAAGGTCCCTTCACTGCCTACTAATAAGTGCGCTAAGTTCACGCTACCGTCTTTGGTGTAGGGTAATTCGCTTTGCGGATGAAATACATCCAAGTTATAGCCAGCGACACGGCGCATGACTTTCGGAAACATCGCTTCAATTTCTGGTTGCAAGCGATTGGCTAAGCCTTTGACAAAATCACCGAGCTGTTTTGCGCTTCCAGTGCTCTGAGCATAGTTGCCAAATTGCGCGAGTTGGCCATCGGCTAGCCATGCATCGATGCCCAAGACGTTGTGCACCATATTGCCGTAGGCCAGGGACCGACTGCCGCAGGAATTGTTTCCGGCCATGCCGCCAATCGTTGCTTGCGCTCCGGTAGAAACATCAACGGGGTACCACAAGCCATGTTTTTTTAGATTGGCGTTGAGGTGATCCAGAACTAAACCCGGCTCCACTTCAGCAGTGGCTTTTTCGGGATCGACGTGGAGGATCTTCCGAAAGGCCTTGCTGTTATCAATCACCAGCGCGACCCCGGTTGTTTGGCCGCATTGGCTCGTACCGCCCCCGCGTGGCAACACTGGAATCGAATGCTCCCTGGCTACTGCCAAGGCCGTTTCGATGTCAGCCGCATCTTCGGGGATGACAACCCCAACCGGGAAATGCTGGTAAATCGATGCATCTGTGGCGTAGCGGCCCCGGCTTGGGGTATCGGTTAGCACCTGCCCACGAATGTGCTTTTGCAATTGGGAGCTGATTTCAGGGGGCAGGGCGGTTTTTGTTGGCATGGCTCAAGGTATGGGAAAATGGCATATACATTCAGAATCGAGTGAAATTCTACAAAAGACCGACTATTTCAGCTTGATCCCCTGTTTTTTTACAGATGTTTGATTTTACGTGGCAATTGGCTTTCTTAAAATTGACCTGCGTCGGATTGAGCAAGGGATTTTGAGCCTCAACAGCGACCGTTGCGGTATTCCACCGAATTCAGACCAAAACACCATTAGGAGACCACCATGTTGGCAAACAAACCTTACCTGACCCAAGCAAACGTTCAAGCCATTCTGGACGCCGCCAATGCCCACGCTGCTGCAAACAATTGGGCAGTGACGATTGCGGTTTGCGATGATGGCGGCCACGTACTCGGCATGATTCGCCGCGATGGCTGTGCTCCTGTATCCGCTTATATCGCCCAAGAAAAAGCCCGTACGGCTGCAATGGGTAAGCGCGAGACTCGCGTATACGAAGAGATTATTAACAACGGCCGCACCTCCTTTTTATCCGCTCCCCACATTCAAGGGATGCTGGAGGGTGGCGTCAATATCGATGTAAATGGATTTACCATCGGCGCAGTCGGCGTTTCCGGCGTGAAGTCTTCCGAAGATGCCAGCACTGCTAAGGCTGGGATCGCGGCCATTATTTAAGTTACCTTGACCAATACCACTGTAGATACAAACACCCCCGCAGAGTCTGCCGACTCTCCAGTTAGCATTACCTTCGCCGATTTTGGCCTTGACCCACGCGTTCAAAAGGCAATCGGCGAACAGGGCTACAACACCCCAACCCCCATTCAAGCGCAAGCGATTCCCCATGTGTTGGCGGGTAAGGATCTAATGGGTGCGGCGCAAACGGGTACCGGTAAGACTGCCGCTTTTGTCTTGCCCATCATTCAAAAGTTGCTTCCGGGTTCGAGCAGTAGCGCATCGCCAGCACGCCATCCCATTCGCGCACTGGTCTTAACACCTACCCGCGAACTGGCAGTGCAGGTTGCCGATAATGCGGCCAACTATTCTCGGCACACGGATCTGCGCTCAACCGTCGTGTTTGGTGGCGTGGATATGCAACCCCAAGTGGCTCAGCTGCGCAGTGGTATCGAAATACTGATTGCCACGCCCGGACGTTTACTAGATCACCTCGGTTCTAAAACGGCGAACTTATCGCAAGTCGAGATCTTGGTCTTGGATGAAGCCGATCGCATGTTAGACATGGGTTTTTTGCCCGACCTGCAACGCATCATTAACTTGATACCGGCGCAGCGCCAAACCTTGCTTTTCTCGGCCACCTTTTCGCCTGAGATTAAAAAATTAGCACAGAGTTATTTACGCAATCCCGTTACGGTTGAGGTGGCGCGCCAAAATGCCGCTGCCGATACGGTCAGGCAGGTCGTGCACATGGTCTCCGCGGCAGACAAGCAGCGCGCGATCACCACTATCTTGGAGGCGCGCACACGCCAGGGTTTATCGCGTCAGTGCATCATCTTTACCAATAGCCGTTTAGGCTGCGCCAAACTCTCGCGGGCTCTCGAGCGCGATGGCATCAAGGCGGGATCGATTCATGGTGATAAGAGTCAAGGTGAACGTACGCTGACTTTGGATGCGTTTAAGTCAGGCGCGATTGAAGCTTTGGTGGCAACCGATGTGGCGGCGCGCGGTCTCGATATTCCAGCGATGCCTTGCGTGATTAACCATGAGTTACCTTACAACGCCGAGGACTTCATTCACCGCATTGGTCGTACAGGACGCGCAGGTAGCACTGGCGATGCCATTGCCTTGGTGGACGATGGCGAAAAGCGCTTGTTAGACGACATCGAAAAATTGATGAAGCGCAAATTGCAGGTGATGCCGCTGCCAGAGATCAAGGGCGGTAAAACGGCAGACCCATTTTTTTATAAGCCCTATCAAGCCGGCGCAGCTCCAGCCGGCGGCGCACCAGCAGCGCCCAAGGCGAGTCTTGATGATCGCAATCCCGATCAGCCGATCGCCAACCCCATTAAAAAAGCTGGCATCACACCCGCTAAATCACCAGTTGGTGCCTTACTCGGTGGCATGAAAAAGAAGACCGGTTAGTTTTGAGTGCGGCTGATCTGTTTGGTCCGATCAGTCCAAGCATGCGTGGCCTTCAGTAACCACTCTGCAATAGTCTGATCTTGCCTATCAGTGAGATTCCTTAAACCCAGATGCAGTGCGGCGCCCTTTAGCGCCTCTAAAACAGCCTCATCACTTGCGGTATTGATTTCAGTAGCATGGGTTTGTTTACTTAACTTCTCGCCATGCGGATCTAAAACCAGTGGTAGATGGCGGTATTGGGGAGTCGCGTAACCCAAAATTCCTTGCAAGTAAATTTGCCGCGCGGTATTGCTGAGTAAATCAGCGCCCCGCACAATATGTGTAATGCCTTGTCTTGCATCATCAACCACTACTGCCAGTTGATACGCAAAAATTCCATCGGCCCTGCGCAACACAAAATCCCCCACATCGGCATTGAGGTTTTGCTCTTGTTGCCCGAACTCCGCATCAGTAAAGCAAACCCCTTGTTCGGGTTTAATGGCAAGGCGCCATGCAGAAGGTGAACTGCTATTGGGAAGCTGCGCTTGCCAAACATGGCTATTACGGCAAGTGCCAGGGTAGATCTGCTCTTGATTGCGGGCCCTAAGTAGACCTTGAGCGCTTAGCACGCTGGTAATCTGCTGGCGTGAGCAAGAACAGGGGTAGATCTGCTGATCGCTGTAAAGCGTTTCTAGGACGTTTTGGTAGGCGTTCAATTGCTGGGATTGCCAGAGCACTTCCTCGTCCCAGGTAAGCCCACAGGCCCGTAACTGAGCCAAAATACGCTGGTCCATGCCGGCAATGCAGCGCGGCGTATCTAAATCCTCAATGCGAACGAGCCAAGCCCCTTGATTGGAGCGGGCATCCAGCCAGCTTCCCAGTGCGCTGGCCAGCGAGCCGGCATGCAAAGGTCCGGTCGGCGAGGGCGCAAAGCGCCCGCGGTAGTGGGGATGGGATAGTTTTGGGCTAGACACAGCTAAAATCATCTCATGGCCGTACCCCGTTTTGTTCATCTGCGCGTTCATTCCGAGTTTTCAATTACGGATGGAGTCGTGCGCATTGATGATGCGGTTGCGGCAGCCAGCAACGATGGCATGGGCGCTTTGGCCATTACCGACCTGAGCAACCTGTTTGGGCTGGTGAAGTTTTACATGGCCGCCCGTGAAGGTGGGGTCAAGCCGATTGCGGGAGCGGATGTGTGGCTCTCCAATTTACAAGACCCCGACCAGCCGCACCGTTTGTTACTTTTGGTTCAAAACCATTCGGGCTACCTGAACTTATGCCAGCTACTCAGCCGTGCATCGCTCGATAACCAATCGCGTGGGCGCGCGGAAGTCGACCCTCGGTGGTTTAGTGAGCCGGCTGCAAAAAAAGAAGACCAGGCCGTTGGCCGCACCCTGTCCTACGGCTTAATTGCCTTATCGGGCGCGCATCTGGGCGATGTGGGTACCGCACTATTGGCCGGCCAGGAAGAGCAGGCGAAAGCCGCTGCCGAGCGCTGGAAAACCCTCTTTCCGGGCGCTTACTTTATTGAAGTGCAGCGTGCTGGGCATCCGCAAGATGAACAACATCTGCAGTTGGCCTGCCAACTTGCCAGCAAGCTCGCATTGCCCGTAGTGGCGACCCATGCAGTGCAGTTTATGCACCGGGATGATTTCAATGCCCATGAAGCGCGGGTCTGTATCGCTGAGGGCGAATTACTGGGCAATCCACGTCGCCAGAAAAAATTCAATCCCGAGCAATACTTTTTAAGTCAAGCCGAGATGGAAAAGCGTTTTGCTGATTTACCAAGCGCACTCGCTAACTCGGTTGAGATTGCCAAACGCTGCAATCTCTCCTTGGTGTTGGGTCAACCCCGTTTACCGGAGTTTCCGATTCCGGCTGGCATCTCGCTCGGCGATTATTTATTTAAGCAGGCTGAAGTTGGATTGCTAAAGCACATGAAGCGTAACTTTCCGGATGCGGATGTGCGCGCTGCAGAAGAGCCCCGCTACCGCGAGCGTTTAACGTTTGAAGTCAAGACCATTGAGCAAATGGGGTTCCCAGGTTATTTTTTGATCGTTGCTGACTTTATTAACTGGGCAAAAAACAATGGCGTACCAGTCGGTCCTGGCCGCGGCTCTGGCGCCGGATCTTTAGTAGCCTATTCACTTGGCATTACGGATCTCGATCCCCTCAAATACAACTTGCTGTTTGAGCGCTTTTTAAATCCAGAGCGGGTATCGATGCCCGACTTTGATATTGACTTTTGCCAGCATGGGCGCGACCGCGTGATTCAGTACGTCAAAGACAAATACGGCAAAGATGCCGTGAGTCAAATTGCGACCTTTGGCACCATGGCAGCCAAAGCGGCCATTCGGGATGTGGGCCGCGTCTTGGAGCAGGGCTATGGTTTTGTCGATAGCATTGCCAAGCTCGTGCCGTTTAAGCCTGGCCAACTCGTCACCATCGAGATGGCCAAAAAAGAAGAAAAGCAATTGGCTGAGCGGGAGCGTAATGAAGATGAAGTGCGGCAACTCTTAGCGCTTGCACAGCAGCTCGAGGGCATGACCCGCAACGTGGGTATGCATGCCGGCGGCGTACTCATTGCCCCGGGGAAGTTGACGGATTTTTGTCCGCTGTATACGCAGGATTCAAAAGACCAAGACAGTAGCTCGGTCATCAGTCAGTTCGATAAAGATGACGTAGAGGCCATTGGGCTTGTTAAGTTTGACTTCTTGGGCTTAACGACGCTGACCATCTTGGCCGCAGCAGAGCGCTGGATTAAAGCATTGCATGCCGATCGTAAAGATTGGAGCATCGGCGACATCACCTTGGAAGATCCTGCTGCATTTGAGGTTCTGAAATCCGCCAATACTGTTGCTGTCTTCCAGTTGGAAAGCCGCGGTATGCAGGGCATGCTCCGCGATGCGAAGCCTGATCGCTTTGAGGACATCATTGCTTTGGTTGCTTTGTATCGCCCCGGCCCAATGGATCTGATTCCGGACTTTATTGCGCGTAAACACGGCCGCCAACAGGTTGAGTATCCTGATCCTCGAATTGAGCCCGTTCTGCGCGAAACCTACGGCATCATGGTTTACCAAGAGCAGGTGATGCAGATGGCCCAAATGATTGGGGGCTACTCACTGGGTGGCGCCGATTTATTACGCCGGGCGATGGGTAAGAAAAAGCCAGAAGAGATGGCGCAGCACCGCAAGATTTTCAGTGAGGGAGCAAAAAAAGGCGGCATTACCGAATTCAAGGCCAATGAAATTTACGACTTGATGGAGCGCTTTGCCGGCTACGGATTTAATAAATCCCATGCCGCTGCCTACGCTTTACTGGCCTATCAAACCGCGTGGCTCAAGGCCCATTACCCTGCTGAATTTATGGCGGGCAACTTATCGCTCGCGATGGACGATACCGATAAAGTAAAAATTCTGTACGACGACTGCCTGCAAAATCGCTTACGGGTATTGCCGCCGGATATCAATACTGGCACCTATGAATTTACTCCCTTGCGCACGCAAGGGGCGTCACTAGAGCAGCCCTTGACCGATATTCGCTATGGACTGGGCGCGGTGCGTGGTACCGGCGAAGCAGCGATTGAGGCGATCGTTAAAGCCCGAGAAACGGGCGGACCCTTTACCGACCTGTTTGATTTTTGTGCACGCGTCGATCGGCGCCAAGTCAATCGCCGCGCAATTGAGGCGCTAATGCGTGCGGGCGCGTTTGATGGTTTGTATGCTGCAGGAGCAATTCAAAAAAGTAAACCATACGATATTCGCTCCACCTTGCTAGCGTCATTGGCGCGAGCGATTGAGGCGGCAGAGCAGGCCGAGGCATCGATTCATCAGGTGAGTTTATTTGAGACTGCCGGTGAATCCGATCGCCACTTGCCCGAGCTCGTGAGTGAGCCACCTTGGCCTGAAAAGAAACGGCTACAAGAAGAAAAAACCGCCCTGGGCTTATGCCTTACCGGTCATTTGTTTGATGCATACCGTAACGAGGTAGCCCATTTTGTGCGCCAACCCTTAGTCAAAGTGACCGAAGGGAAAGACCAACTACTGGCTGGAATTATTACTTCGGCGCGAATGCTGACCGGTCAGCGAGGCCGAATGATGGTTGCCACCATTGATGATGGCACTGCGGCAATGGAAGTTATGCTTTACAGCGAAGTCTATGAACCCAATCGATCCTGGCTAAAAGAAGATGAGCTTCTTATCGCCAAAGTGAATGTCACGCCCGATAAGTTTTCGGGTGGCACGCGGATCGTGGCAGAGGCTGTGATGGATATCGCGGGCGCGCGTTTACGCTTCGGTCGTAATGTGCATGTGCGGATGGATTCAGGGGTTGATCTGAAACTTTTCCGCAGCCAAATCAATCCTTACTTGATCAGCAATCGCCAGCAACAGGCAAAGCCCGGTATGCCGCCCAATGTGGCGCCCAGCCCATTGGATGGCTTTAAGGGATTGCCGCTGACTGCGGTAGTCACTACCAGTGGCAGTGCTTGCTTAGTACAGTTTCCCGATGAGTTGCGACTCTATCCGGATGATGCTTGTCTGCATAGCCTGCATCAATTGCTGGCGACAAGCCAAGCCGATCCGGTGGCGGTACAGTACAACTAGCGTTTATCGGTTTACCATGATGCGCCCTGCGCTGCATGTGCACGAATTTTTTCATTAAGACGTTCTCGACTACTTTCGTCATTTGATTGATCGCGTACTTTATGAAAAATATGAATGACTTCGGTCGCCCAAGCGCCTGATTTACGAATCACACCATTGGCCTGCAGTCTAAAGACAAAGTCAGCATCTTCATGGCCCCAGCCAAGTAGCGTTTCATCAAGCCCGCCAATCGCGAGGGCGTCGCTGCGCCAACAGGCCATATTGCAGCCCTTAATGCGCCGCCAAACAAACGTGCTGTATAGCCTGCGTGAGTGATCACCAAACTTGACGAACAGGGGTAGTAATTTATTGAGACCGCCGCGGAGGCGATAACGAAGCGCACGTTGCTTGAAGCGCTCAAAACTCCAATGCGGCCATGACAGCATTTCTTGGGCGAGCACCTTGTTTGACAGAATACGACTGCCCGTT
>CALRRC020000017.1:0-8018 GCA_943370515.1 Erythrobacter sanguineus
TCCTGCCTGCCAATTGGTCTGCTCCAATGGACAAAATACCGTATCCAAGGTATTCGACTCCGCTGAACACCACCAAGCCGCAGCCATTCCCTGAAAAAGGTGACTTAACCAAAGATTGGTCATTCGACAATAAGGTATTTAAAAAATAATGAATTACCTCCGTTCTTTGTTGCAGTTCCGGCGTCTGATTTTGCTAGCGATATTACTGGCTGGCTGGGAGTTTGCCAGCCGGTATGTCCTTGATAAAACTCAGGCAACGCTATTACCACCGCCTTCAGGTGTCTTTAACGGGGCCATGGAGTTAAGTGCGTCCGGAGAATTATGGAAGCACGTTCGCGATAGCTTAAGGCGAGAATTCATTGCCTTTTGTTATGCGAGCGTCGCTATTCCATTGGGAATCACCATGGGCTGCTTTAAATGGCTCAACGAACAAGTCGATCCGATCATTGAAATCCTTCGCCCAATCCCCCCAATTGCTTGGATTCCATTGAGCATTTTGTGGTTTGGCGTAGGCAATGTACAAAATCAGTTCATTATCTTTTTGGGTATATTTTTCCCCATTCTCTTGAATACGATTGATGCCGTTAAGAATGTGGAGCCCAGCTTAATTCGTGCTGCACGCTGCTTAGGCGCGGGCAATTGGAGTGTGATTACGCGTGTGATTCTCAGAGCCGCTCTTCCACAGATTACAACTGGTATTCGGATTGGTCTGGGAGTTGGTTGGATGGCTTTGGTGGCAGCAGAGCTCGTTGGCGCAAATTCTGGTCTTGGTTTTCTGATCAATGATGCCCGAACCGTTTTACGTACTGATTTTATTTTATCGGGCATGTTGGCGATCGGTTTAATTGGCCTTTGCCTCGATCGCATGATTCGGTATAGCGCGAAGACCCTGATGCCTTGGGCTAGATCCTTAAACTCATAAATACAATAAGAAAATGCTTGCACTCAAAGTAGAAAAAGTAAAGAAAATTTATCCATCCTTGAATTCAAAAGGGCAAGAAGTACTTGCCCTCGATGATGTTTCTTTGGAGGTGAATAAGAATGAGTTTTACTCCATCCTTGGGCATAGTGGCTGTGGCAAAACAACCCTACTAAATTTAATTGCTGGGTTTGAGGTCCCTTCGGCTGGTTATATCGAGTGTGCAGGCCAGCGCGTTACTGCTCCTGGTGCAGATCGTGCGATGGTTTTTCAGGACTATGCCTTATTTCCTTGGCTTACCGTTTATGAAAACATTGCATTTGGCCTCAAGATTAAGCGCATGGCTAGTGCAGAAATAAAAAAAATTGTTGACCATTTCGCTAGTTTGGTTGGTTTGAGTCAATTCGTTGAGCATTACCCACATCAACTCTCTGGGGGAATGCGGCAACGTGTTTCGATCGCAAGAGCCTTAGCAGTAGATCCCACAGTATTACTGATGGATGAGCCCTTTGCAGCGCTCGACGCACAAAACAGAGCAATGATGCAATCCGAGATGATCCGAATCCTCGATGAGGAAAGTAAAACCGTTGTTTTGGTTACGCACAGCATTGAAGAGGCGATTAATTTATCGGATGTGATTGTTGTGATGACGCGTCGACCCGGTCGCGTCAAAAGCGTTATCCGTGTGCCGAAGCCTCGAAAAATGATTGAAGATTCGCCAGATTATTTAGTTATCCGTAAGCAAATTCGCGATCTTATTTCTGGAGAGCACGACGATAGCGTGACTATGTGATCGAATTTAGCTGGATTACAGCAAGCATTCTTTTATTTTCAGCCGCCCTCGGCGGCCTTATTCGTCGCCTGAGTGGATTTGGCGGGGCACTCATTATGTCGCCGCTGCTGATGTGGTTTTTCCCGGTTCCCTTTTTTATTCCCATTGTGATGTCCGCCGAACTACTTGGCGGACTATGGCTCTCTACCCAATGGAAGGTCAATAAAGAGGATATTCCCAGTCTATATCGAATGTGGATCTTGGCTACAGTATTGCTGCCCTTGGGTATTTTTTTGGGTGAGGCCGTTCCGATCACCGTGCTCAAAGTTACCACTGGAATTGTGGTGATTGCGTTTTCTATTTTTTTACTAATCCGCGTCAATTTAGCCATCAAGCTCTCCGCATTTCGGGACTTTCTTGCTGGCGGCTTATCCGGCTTACTCTTGGGCTCATGCGGCATTGGTGGCCCCCCTGTAGCACTCTATTTAAATGCCAGCGGCCTGCAGTTTGAGCGCTCAAGGGCATTGCTATCCCAATTTGTTTCCGGCGTCTGTTTGCTGGCAATTGTTGCCGCGAGCCTATTGGGAGGAGGGATTGCTTGGCTGCCTTGGCTCTTATTTGCGCTGCCCGCCTATTTTTTCGGCATGTACTTGGCAAAGATCTTGCTGCAGCAGCGTGAATTGTCCGCTAGTTTTATTAAAAAGTTTTGCCTGTATCTGCTGATTGTGAATGCAGCATTTAACTTGGCCGTGCTGGCCGTGCTATGACGGGGATCTGGACTGCATAAATGATCTGGATTTGCTTAAGTCCATCGATCCTGAACCGTATATCATTGGAATAATTCCTATTTTTTGTACCTTATGGCTACCTACAATACTGAAACCGTTCTCTCGATTCACCACTGGAACGATACCCTGTTTAGCTTCACAACCACCCGCCATCAAGGCCTGCGCTTTCGCAATGGCCATTTCTTAATGATTGGCCTGGAGGTCGATGGCAGGCCTTTAGCTAGAGCCTATAGTGTGGCTAGTCCTAACTATGCTGAGCATCTGGAGTTTTTGAGCATTAAGGTGCCCGATGGTCCATTAACCTCGCGTCTGCAGCACATCAAGGTAGGCGATCCTATTCTTGTTAGTGAAAAATCCGTTGGCACCCTGGTAATTGACGATCTCAATCCTGGCAAACACCTTTACCTCTTTAGTACCGGAACTGGTTTAGCCCCCTTTATGAGCATCATTCGTGACCCCGATACCTATGAGCGCTTTGAGAAGGTGGTCCTCATCCATGGGGTGCGCCTAGTTAGCGAGCTCGCCTACGGCGAGTACATCAAGAACGAATTAACCCAAGATGAGTACATTGGCGAACTCGTACAGAACCAGCTGATTTATTACCCCACCGTTACCCGGGAAGCATTTAAGCAAACCGGGCGTCTCACCACCGCCATTGAGTCGGGTCAGCTCTTTAAAGACATTGGTTTACCGCCCCTAGACCCGAAAACGGATCGCGGCATGATTTGTGGCAGTCCCGCCATGCTCAAAGAAACCTGCGCCATGTTAGACGCAAGGGGCTTTGTGGTATCGCCTAGCCTGGGGCAACTCGGGGATTACGTCTTTGAGCGCGCGTTTGTCGAGAAGTAGATCGGCAGCGGTGTATTTGAGCCTGCTGGTTCGAATAAAGAGACTATATCGCGATAAAAAATAAGATTAGGGGATTACTCGTATTGCATCTCTTTCATACGCTTGCTAACGTGAACTTATCTTTTAAATGTTCTTACTGGAGTCATGAGATGGGTAATGATTTAAAGCGACTGTTTTTAAAACCAGCGTTACTATCGGTAGGAGCTTTAATAACGGCACTGGGTATTGGTGTGTCACATGCTCAAACCTATCCCAACAAAGCCATTACATTAGTGGCGCCTTATGCTGCTGGCGGTGACAGTGACTTCTCTGGCAGAAATCTCGCGGCATCTGTTACCAAGTTTATCGGGCAGCCAGTGGTCGTCACTAACATCCCTGGCGCCTCAGGCACGATTGGTTCGCAACGGGTCAGAACTTCAACCCCAGATGGATACACTTTATTAGTATCGCGGGGAGGCTCTCAAGCGATTACTCCAGCGCTGGATAGCAGTACACCCTATAAGTGGAACGACTTTACCTTCATCACATTATTGGATTTCAATCCTGTAGTTTGTATTGTGAAGTCCGATTCACCATACAAAACATTTCCTGACCTGATTAATGGAATCAAAGCAAATCCTGGCAAATTAAATTACGCTACTGCTGGAGCAGGAACCACTCAGCATTTAGCGGTAGAGGTTGTATTGAGTCAGCTCAATATGCCATCTACAGCCGCTATGATGATTCCCTATAAAGGTGCAGGCGAAGCTACCACCGCATTATTGGGTGGGCAAGTTCAGTTCATCTGTAATAACCTCACAACTTTAGTTGGGCAGATCAAGGGTGGTGCTGTGCGTGCACTCGTAACCTCGACACCAAACCGCCTAAAGGATTTCCCAGATGTTCCCACCGCACGTGAGATGGGCGTTTCTAATCTTGAACAAGTGATGGGATGGAGTGGGCTTTATGGCCCCCCTGGATTGCCTGCTGAAGTAGTTGCTAAATGGCAGGCTGTACTAAAACAAGTGGCTGTTGATCCAGGCTGGATACGGGGCAACGATACCGTTGGTGCTATACCAGCAATACGCTCGCCTCAAGAAACTGAAAGCTTTGCTAAAGAGCAATTTGAGCTCTATAGCAAGCTCGGCACTCAGCTTAATCTGAAAAAGTAATTTACATTTTCTTTAGCGTAAATTGGCCAATGAGGTCAATTTATGCTGAGAAAAAATAAGATCAAAGTCTCCCAATAGATTTATGTAAGGCATTTCAATTTTTATTTCTATGCTTAACAATATCAATCGAGAAATTAAAATACCGAACGATTTTCCTATGCAAATCAGTGGCCCCAGTGTTTGGACTGGAGCTGAAATGCAAAATGATCAATCTTGGAAAATAGAGTGGTCTCAAAATCAGCTCGCTGAATTAAATCAAGCGGCCCACCATTTTTTAAGCTTGGAAAAGCCATTAGAGGAAATTACGAAAGAGGACTTTCCGCTACCAACTATTCATACTTTAATAACAAAAATCTTAAACGAGCTTTTAGCTGGGCGTGGTTTTGTATTGCTGAGGGGAATTCCAGTTCAAGAGCTGGGCATTAAATTAGCATCTGTGATCTATCTTGGCCTAGGTTGTCATTTGGGTAGCTTAAGAAGCAATAACGCTAAGGGACACTTATTGGGCCATGTTCGCGATCAAGGCGCCGATATTACGGATAGTAAAACTCGGTTTTATCAAACGAATAAAAAATTAGAGTTTCATACAGACTCCTCGGATTTTGTTGCCCTGTTGTGTCTGCAAAAAGCGAAGAAGGGTGGCGAATCGTATTTAGCAAGTTCTATGAGTACCTATAATGAAATTGCTCGAAGACGACCCGATTTAGTAGAGGCGCTTTTTATGCCTTATCCTACGGACCGCCGTGGTGAAGTGCCTGCAGGCCTTAATCCGTGGTTTGATATGCCCATTTTTAGTTGGTATCAGGGTGAATTAACGTGTGTCTATATTCGGCCCTACATTGAATCGGCTCAAGCTAATTTTCCAGAGGCTCCGCGACTTACCCAACAACAAATTGAAGTCATGAATTTGCTCGATGAAGTTATTGCTGAGGGTAAATTGATTTTGCCAATGAGTTTTGAGCCAGGCGATATTCAGATTATTCATAACCACCAGATTTTTCATTCACGCAGTGATTTTGAAAATTGGCCCGAGCCAGAGCGTCAGCGTCATTTATTAAGGCTATGGATATCACCTCTCGCTGGGAGGCCTCTGCCCGACTATTTTTCCGCTAGATGGGGTTCAGTAAACGCCGGAGACCGTGGAGGGATTATTGTTCCTGGCACCAATTTAACGGTCGAGTTAAATTTTAACTAGCTGCATTAAATGCATGTAATACGCATTTCGATGCATTGAATCTTGCATACGCAATCGTTTAGGAGGCCCTTCAAACGCATCCACTTGCAAGGGGATGAGGCTAACAAACTCAGGTCAAAGAAGGGCGCGCGCAATATTGCTCAATACAATCTGCGCTATCTGAATTGCAACTAGTAATATGAGTGGCGATAAGTCCAGCGGCCCCATGCTTGGTAGGATGCGTTTAATGGGAGCAAGCATTGGATTGAGTATCTCAGACAGCATGTATTGCGTCGGTGATCCACGGCCAACCCAAGACAAGACTACGTTGGCGATGATTAAGACGACCAGGATCGACAAAACAAGGCCGATTAGCTCTAGGATAGAGACACTAAGCAAGCCACCAATCGATGGAATATTGCCAAGTAGCAATCCAATCAGCAGCACTTTAGCCAGCACGATGATGTAGGCCCCGACTAGGCAAGCGCTATCAATGCGTCCTACGCTTGGAATTAATTTGCGCAGTGGCATGACCAGCCAGTTCGTAAGGGGCATCAAGTAAAGGCCGATCGGGTTGCCAGAATGGGGCGACAAATTAAACTTCAGGTATTGCAGATAGCAGCGCAATAGGCACGCGCCGCCAATGACCGTAATGGCGATTTCAGAAAGGAGATTGGCAATTTCGAGCAGCATCATGTATTCAATCCTGTTTATTGCTCTTCTTCGCGGCGCAAATGGGGGAACAAAATCACATCGCGAATATTAGGCGCATCAGTGAGGAGCATTACTAGCCGGTCGATGCCAATTCCGCAGCCGCCGGTTGGGGGCATGCCGTACTCCAGTGCGCGAATAAAGTCGTGGTCAAAGTACATGGCCTCTTCATTGCCCGCTTCCTTTTGCTCCACCTGTTTATGAAAGCGCTGCGCCTGGTCTTCGGCATCGTTGAGCTCAGAAAAGCCATTAGCAATTTCACGACCAGTGATGAAGAGTTCAAAACGCTCAGTCACACCAGGGCGAGTATCCGATTCCCGGGCGAGGGGACTCACTTCAATCGGGTAGTCAATGATGTAGGTTGGTTCCCATAAATGATGTTCAGCCACCAATTCAAATAAGGCCAGCTGTAAGGCGCCAATGCCCGCATTCTTTAGGGCTGGCGCATTAATGTCTTCACCGCCTTTTTTGAGCTCGGCGCGAATAAATTCAGCATCCTCGAGCTGCGCTGGGGTATAGCTCTTTTTGGATTCAGGGCCGTACTTTAGTATGGCCTCGGTAATCGTCAAGCGCTGAAATGGCTTGCTTAAGTCTAGTGGACGGCCTTGGTGGGTGAGGGTTGCAGTACCCTGGGCATCAATTGCCGCGGCACGAATCAAGCCCTCTGTGAAGTCCATTAGCCATTTGTAATCCGTGTAGGCCGCATAAAACTCCATCATCGTAAATTCAGGGTTGTGGCGCGGACTGACACCCTCATTGCGGAAATTACGATTGATTTCAAAAACGCGTTCAAACCCACCCACGACCAAACGCTTGAGGTAGAGCTCGGGTGCGATGCGTAAAAACATTTGCATGTCGAGCGCATTGTGGTGCGTCATAAAAGGCTTTGCCGTTGCGCCGCCCGGAATGGGATGGAGCATGGGGGTCTCGACCTCCATGAAGTTGGCATCGAGCATATGGCGGCGTAAAGAGGCAATGGCTTTACTGCGGGAGATAAAGGTTGCGCGGGTATCGGGGCTAACGATCAGGTCAACGTAGCGTTGGCGGTACTTGGTCTCTAAATCGGATAGGCCATGAAACTTATCGGGCAGGGGGCGCAGCGATTTGCTGAGGAGTCGCAGGGTGCTGCACTCCACTGAGAGCTCGCCCTTATTGGTTTTAAATAAGTGCCCTTCAGCCGCAATGAAGTCACCCATATCCCAGTGCTTGAATGCGCTATGGACATCAGCACCGCTAATTTCATCACTAATGTAAAACTGAATTTGCCCGGTACGATCTTGAATCGTTGCAAAACTGGCTTTTCCCATCACGCGTTTCAGAACCATACGCCCAGCTACTTTGACCATCACTCTCTTAGCAGCCAATTCTTCTTTATTGAAGCCATCGTAGTGTGCATGCAGATCGGCTGCGTGGTGCGTCGGAACAAAGTCGTTCGGAAATGCAACGCCTTTGGCGCGCAGCTGCGCTAACTTTTCACGGCGCTCGGCGATGATGTGGTTTTCATCCACGGCTTCTGGCGCATTGTTTGGGGTTTGGGCTTTATCGTTCATAAGGTTTGAGCTAATCAGAGTAATTAAACGCCTTGCTTCAGGCTGGCTTCAATAAAGGCATCGAGATCGCCATCCAATACTTTTTGGGTATTGGAAATCTCAAC
>CALRRC020000018.1:0-7796 GCA_943370515.1 Erythrobacter sanguineus
CCCCTTTTTCAGCCAGGGCATGCAGAGGCTTAAGCCAAGCGGTTTGCACACCGCCCATGCCGGTACCTGCAATCACTAGCCCCTGAATTGGCTGACCCAGCCAATGCAAAACCGTTTCTGGTTTAGCCCCAGCATGGCTAGTCAGGATCTCGACCCAAGGCCAAGCATCTTCTGGTGGAATCGGTATGTCTGGGCCAGAATCTGCCTGTATGCGCCGAATCCGCGCTAACCATGAGGGGTTAATTAAGTGAACCGGGCTGCTGGGTGCATCACGCAGTGGCGCATTGAGGTCGCTGGTATGGCGCTTTGCCAGATCGCGCGCCAAGCAGACCCGGCCAGCAAAGATGCCAAAGACACCTGCTGGGCAAGTCTCAAGATCCATGTGAGCCCAATACAGGGACGCTTGCAGATTAAGTGGGCCGTCCGCTTGGGGGTGATTCGATGGCAGCATTGCCCCAGTCAAAACAACCCGCTTACCTAGGCGCTCGGCCTGCTTTCTGCAAACCGCATCCAAAAAGAGCCCGGCCTCCTCAATCGTATCGGTCCCGTGGGTGACTACTACCCCAAGAACATCTGGGTTATCCAGCGCCGCGCGCACCGAAATGCCTAGCTGGGTTAGTAGGGCCTCACTTAAATCCCGGCTGTCGATGTTGGCAAGCTGTTCTGTCCGGATTTCAGCCTGCGCAACCCCAGTATTAAGGTGCGACGTCGGAATCAGGGTTTCAAGGGCTACCTGGCCTGAACGGTAGGCAGATGGATTTTTTGGATCCTGGGCAAGACCGGCAATCGTGCCGCCCATGCCAATAACTAAAACATGCTGATTGGGGGATTTCATGAGCCCATTATCCATTTAACAAAACCTCTTGAAATAACAAAAATACTGTATACAATCACAGCATGGACATAAACACAGCTGAATTGCTCGATTTACCCAAACTAACACCCCGCCAGGCAGAAATCTTGGCCTTGATCACATCGGCCATCCAGGAAAGCGGTTTGCCGCCAACCCGCGCTGAAATCGCTACCTGCCTTGGATTCGCCTCGGCCAATGCGGCGGAGGAACATTTGCGCGCCCTCGCTCGCAAAGGCTACATCGAACTGACCCCAGGTACCTCGCGCGGTATCCGCATTGCGCAGCAGCACAGCCACCCTTTTCAGTTCGGCCGATCGCAGCAAATGTCGCTACCCTCTGGGGCACTTCAGCAACTCACGCTTCCATTGATTGGTCGCGTTGCCGCGGGCTCGCCCATCATGGCTGTGGAGCACATTGAAAAACACGTTCCGATTGATCCAAGCCTGTTTACCAAAGGAGCGGATTACTTGCTGAAAGTAAAAGGCATGAGCATGCGCGACGCTGGAATTTTGGACGGTGACTATTTAGCTGTGCACAAGACAACGGAGGTGCGTAACGGCGATATTGTGGTGGCTCGCATTGATGATGAGGTCACGGTCAAACGCTGGTTACAGAAAAAAGGCAGCAATGGCATGGTGATTGAGTTGCAGGCGGAGAACCCGGACTTCAAAAACATCACCGTAGATGCAAGGCAGCCCAATTTTGCAGTTGAAGGGCAGGCCGTTGGCTTGATTCGGGCAAACGGCCTTTAATACAAAAGACTCTCTTAGCGCTTACTTGGCGCCACGACATTCGCATTTTTAGGCGAAGCCGTAATGATGATGATGGACTTTGGTCCGGTTAAAGAACCTTCATTGATCTCGACTGTTGAAGTTCGCTCACCTTTGGTAAACACCAAAATACTGGTCTTCGATTTAACCGCTGTGACGGTAGTCCATCCCGACTTGGGATACTCCGACTGAAAAAAGGCATAAATATCGGTTGGACTTTGTAGGCCATTCAAAACCACACGACCTACCCAATTATCGCCACGGCCAATAATTAAAGAATCGGTGCCCATAATGCGCGCTCCAGCTGGAAGCGGCATATCACCCAAGAGCTGCGCTTGAATTTGATTGACCTCATCCGGCGTGCCAGTTGGAGAGTCGCCTGAAGAGGCACAACCGCCCAGTAACAAGAAAAGGCTCGCCGCAATGGCCGAGGCAACGTTACTTTTTAACTTGGGTATTGTTGTCATGATTAGAGCGTCCGTCTGTTGGAATCAGCAATAGTCATATTGTAGGGAAAGCAACCCTCAGGTCAATAGATACAAGGTCTCATTTGAGCTGCTGGAGGCGCGTGAGGGAATCGAACCCCCGTACGAAGCTTTGCAGGCTCCTGCCTAACCACTCGGCCAACGCGCCACATACTTTGAAACAAAATGGGAAGCTTTTCAGGGCTTCCCATCGAACTTGGAGCGGGAAAGGAGGTTCGAACTCCCGACCTATACCTTGGCAAGGTATCGCTCTACCAGCTGAGCTATTCCCGCATAACAGGGCAACAGTTTAGCAAACTATTGAACTCTGCGCCGTATTTAGTGCCCATTCAGAAGTTTAGGCCTCTGGGGTCTTATGCAATCAAGCCCCTACTCAGACTTACCCAGCAATTGGGGCAGCGCTTTTTGCAAATAATAGAACATAGACCATAGGGTTAAAAATGCCGCCACCCAGATGAGCCATGTACCAATTAGAGCGGCATTCAACCAACCAAAGAGCGTGCCATTGAATAACAGGAAGGGAATTGCTACTAGCTGTGCGGTGGTTTTTAATTTACCAACCATGTGCACTGCCACGCTTTTGCTCGCACCTACTTGTGCCATCCACTCCCGCAATGCAGAGATGGTAATTTCACGGCCAATAATGACCAAGGCCACCCATACCTGAACTCGGTCCATATTCAAGAGCACGAGTAAAGCTGCAGCGACGATTAACTTATCGGCGACGGGATCTAAAAATTGTCCAAAAGCTGATTCTTGTTTCATGCGACGGGCTAGGTAACCGTCGAGCCAATCGGTCAGAGCAGCAAAGACAAAAAGTCCAGTAGCCAATGCATTTTTTTCAGGCATGCTGAGCCAGCTCTCAGGCAGATAAAAAATAGTCACCAAGAGCGGTATCGCTGCGACGCGCAGCCAGGTTAAGGCGATGGGAAGATTAAACGGCATGGTGTAAGGATAACCGAAGGCACTGATACTGCTTAATGTAATTGCTGGTAAATCTGCTCCGCCAAGGCCAAGGAAATACCGTCTACCGTAGCAAGCTCTTCCATGCTGGCATTGGAGACGCCACGCAGCCCTCCAAAACGGGCCAGCAAGGCTTGTCGTCGTTTTGCGCCGATACCTTCAATCTCCTCGAGACGCGAGACTGTGCGTGCCTTTGCCCGTTTTGCCCGCATACCGGTGATGGCGAAGCGATGTGCCTCATCCCGTATTTGTGCAATCAGCATCAGCGCTGCACTCTCGCGTCCAAGTTCGAGTGATGGTCGGCCGTCGGCAAAGATCAGGGACTCGAGGCCAACCTTCCGAGCCTCTCCTTTGGCAACACCCACAATTAATCCCAGATCCATGCCGAGCTCAGCAAACACTTGACGGGCAATTTCAACTTGGCCTTTACCGCCGTCAATCAGGATGAGCTGTGGCATTTTTTCTGGCGGAATTTCTTGATAATTGGCATAGCGGCGTTGCAATACCTGCCGCATCGCTGCGTAATCATCGCCCGGTGTAATGTCGTTAATATTGAAGCGACGGTACTCGCTCGATTGCATTTCATTTTTTGCGTACACCACGCACGAGGCTTGGGTTGCTTCGCCGGAGGTGTGGCTGATATCAAAGCACTCGACGCGCAATTGCTCCACGCTCTCTACATCCAAACCAAGAACATCCAGTAATGCGCGCGCCTTGGCTAATTGGCCGCCGGTCTCAACCAAGCGCTTCGCTAAGGCAATCTTGGCATTGCCCTCTGCCATACCAAGCCAATGCCGTCGTTGGCCTTGGGGTTGATGCAAAAAAGTGATCTTTTTTCCTGCTTGTGTGCTTAGGCTTTCTTGTAGAAGCGACGGCTCTTCGCTGGATGAAATAGCATGATTCAAAATAATCACGCTCGGTATTAGCTTAGCGTCACTTGCCTCACTATCTAAATAATGCTGCTGAATAAATGCATCCAATATTTCAACCGGGCTGGGCAGCTCGCCTGCTGCTGAGCGGAGATTTTTAGGAAAGTAGGTGCGATCGCCTAAATGCCGGCCGCCGCGCACCATTGCCAAATTGACACAAATCATTCCCTCAAGTTCGGCTGTTGCCAAAATATCTACGTCACCCTCGCCATCGGCAACGGTATCCATCGATTGCTGCTGTAGCACACTGGAGAGATCAGCAATCCGATCCCGAATCACCGCAGCCATCTCAAAGTCCAATGCGTCGCTATGGATCAGCATTTCACGTTCGAGTTCAGATAAAACTTGACCATGATCCCCTTCTAAAAAGCGGGTTGCTTGATTTACATCGCTGGCATATTGTCCGGCAGTTAGCATGCCAACGCATGGCGCGCTGCAACGGTGAATTTGATGTAACAGACAAGGTCGGGTGCGGTTTTTAAAGACCGTATCTTCACAGGTACGTAAACGAAATACTTTCTGCAGAATTTGGACGCTGTTGCGCACTGCCGAAGAATTGGGGAAGGGTCCAAAATAGCGATTACGCCGATCCACTTTGCCGCGGTAGGATGACAGGCGCGGAAACGCATGCCCTGTCAGCATCACATAAGGGTAAGACTTATCGTCACGGAACAAAATATTAAAGGGTGGCGCCAACTCTTTAATTAAGTTGTTCTCCAGAATCAATGCTTCAGACTCAGTCCGCGTTACCGTGGTTTCATAGCGCGCAATACGACTCACCATGCGCTCAATGCGGGGTGATAATGCAGTTCGTTGAAAATAGCTGGATACTCGCTTTTTTAGGTCGCGGGCCTTACCCACGTAAAGTATCTGATCCGCTTCGTCAAAAAAGCGATATACCCCCGGCAATCCGGGAAGCCGTTTAATGTCTTGCTTGAGGGTTTCAAAAAGCGAATTACGCATGCGTTGGGATATATTCTGCCAAATCGTTGATAACTACGGTGATGCCGGCGTCTGTTGGCGTATTGCCCGTAGCCTAGCTGCGCAGCATCAGCAACAGGTCCGCCTGTTTTGCGATGATCTACCGACCCTTAATTTACTCGCATCCGACGCCACGCGCACGCCACAGGTCGAGATTTTGCCGTGGGAGGCTAGTTTTGAAAATGCACGTCATCCGCTGGATGCGCCCGATGTGGTGATTGAGGCCTTTGGCTGCCACCTGCCAGAGCGGTATCAAACCGGTTTATTGGTCTCTGCCAAAAAACCCATCATTCTCAATTTAGAGTACCTCAGCGCAGAACCTTGGATAAGTGAGTGCCATGCTAAAGCCTCGCCCCAGTCCAGCGGCCTATTAAAGTATTTTTTCTTTCCCGGGTTTGGGTCGAATACAGGCGGACTATCACTCGATCCTATTCCAGCGCAAGGCAGTCAGTCTAGCGCCGGTATCCCTGCCAGCCTTGCGCCAAGCTGGGCTCTGCTCCGCCCCGATACAGAGCGCATCAGCCTCTTTTGTTATCCGGGAGCGCCACTTCGACAATGGCTTGAGGATCTTGGCAACACAGAGACGAATATTGATGTACTCCTGACCTTTGGTCATGCTGAAATGATTGGGCATAGCATTGGCAGGCCATGAGACCTGCCTCCATCGATTCAGCTGATCTCCCTCCCCTTTGTGCCGCAAGATGACTACGATTGGCTCTTATCGCAATGCGACTTCAATATTGTTCGGGGTGAAGATTCCTTTATACGAGCGCAACTCGCTGAAAAGCCATTTATTTGGCATATTTACCCGCAAGACGATATGGCCCATACAGTGAAATTACAGGCCTTCTTGGATCTCTACCTTGAAAAAGCTTGTCCATCAGCCCAAGAATCCTGCCGACTGGCTATGGATTGGCAGATGCCATCCCGTTGGTGGAATCAGCGTACGGAGTGGCAGGCCCACGCCCGTAGGTGGCGCGAAACCATACTGGAGGCCAATCAAGATGGGGGACTTGCAGCCCGAATGCTGCGTTTTGTGGCCTAACTCCCCCTAGAGCATGTCCGGCTGGGGCGGTTACAATGTCACCTTTATTAAATACTGCAGAATTCAGTTCTGCCTCCAGGAATACCACAGATGAAAACAGCACAAGAACTCCGCGTAGGCAACGTAGTGATGATTGGCGCCGATGCCATGGTTGTACTCAAGGCGGAATACAGCCGCTCCGGTCGTAACTCATCGGTCGTCAAAATGAAATTTAAGAATCTTTTAACGGGCGCCCCAAACGAAGGTGTTTATAAAGCCGACGACAAATTTGATATTGTCATTTTGGACAAAAAAGAATGTACCTATTCGTATTTTGCCGACCCAATGTATTGCTTTATGGATGGCGATTACAACCAATATGAAGTAGAGGCTGAGTTTATGGGCGATGCCCTCAACTACCTCGAAGAAGCAATGCCTGTTGAGGTTGTGTTCTACGAAGGCAAGGCACTTTCCGTTGCGATGCCAACCTCCTTGGTACGTGAAATTATCTACACCGAGCCTGCTGTTAAGGGCGATACCAGCTCTGGCAAGGTATTAAAAACAGCCAAGTTGGCTACTGGTTATGAATTGCAAGTACCCCTCTTTTGCAATACGGGCGACAAGATTGAAATTGATACCCGCACTGGTGAGTACCGCAGTCGCGCGAACTAAGCTGTAATTGGTTTTACTAAAAGCCGGGATCTAAAAAGTCCCGGCTTTTTTAATGGCACTAAATTAAGCCATGTCTCTTTAGCAACGCTTGGGCATGTTGGTATTCCGCATGGGCCTGCAGTTCAGTCCAGCTCATAAATGGAGCGGATGGCATTAACTTCGCTTGGCGCTGCGCCGACTCTGCCTTTTTTGCCTTAGATATCCGTAGCTCAGAGAGCAAGCGATCAGCCAAGTCGGGGCGATTGCAAATCAATACTGCATCGCAGCCTGCTGATAAGGCTAACTCTGCACCCTTAACCACGTCACCAGCAACGCTGGCACCCTCCATCGATAAATCATCGCTGAAAATCACGCCCTCAAACGCCAATTGCTGGCGCAAGATGGATTGCAACCAAACCTTAGAAAATCCTGCGGGAAGACTATCTACTTTGGGATAAATCACATGGGCCGGCATCACGGCAGCTAGGCTTAAGTCAAGCCACTCATAGGGTTTTGCATCGCATTGCAATATGGCATTGAGGGGGCGTTCATCCACTGGAATTGCCACATGCGAATCCGCCTCCGCCCAGCCATGTCCCGGAAAGTGCTTGCCGCAGTTAGCCATGCCAGCCAGTTGCAGCCCAGAGTTCAGGGCCTTGGCAAGCGCATACACAATCTGTGGATCCGAACTAAATGAACGATCGCCAATCACTCCGCTGCGACCAAAATCAAGATCAAGTACCGGGGTAAAACTAAAATCAACACCGCAGGCGCGCAGCTCTGCTGCCAAAACATAACCACAGGCAGTTGCTACAGTCATTGCCGCAATCGCAGACTCTGATGCATAGATGCTTTTACTTTTCTTGGGGGCCTGCATCCACAGTTCGCCTAATTTGCGCATGGCAGGTAAATGCGTAAATCCATCCGTCCTGCAGCGCTGCACGCGACCACCCTCATGATCAATCGATATCAAGACATCGGGCCGCAAGGCCTTAATACTGCGCGTGAGTGTAGTAAGCTGTTTGCGATTGGTAAAGTTTCTGCCAAATAAAATGACGCCCCCAGTGGAAGGATGCTCAATACGACGACAGTCGTCTGGAGCGAGCTCTAAGCCAACGACATCTAAGGTAATGGGGCCAG
>CALRRC020000019.1:0-7754 GCA_943370515.1 Erythrobacter sanguineus
TCAATGCCGCGCGTAAAGACTTCACGCGCAAAGGTGCCCGGCTTATTCAATGTGCTATGGATAACGTCAAAAGCCAAGATCATGCCTTGTTGCCTTGGATGTAAGGTGCGGTCATCTGCTTTTGTCCACGCAAATGCAACTGCCAGATCGTGCGCGCGCTGCAGATTGCGATCTAAAACGTGTTCCGTTTCAAAAAGATCAAGGCAGGCCAGCGCAGCAGCGCAGGCTAAGGGATTGCCAGTGTAAGAGTGGGAATGCAAAAATCCGCGAGCCGTGTCATCCGAATAAAAGGCTTGATAAATAGCGTCAGTCGTCAAGCACAGTGACAAAGGTAAATAGCCACCACTAATTCCTTTGGAGAGGGTGATGAAGTCAGGCCAAATACCCGCATGTTCACAAGCAAAGAACTTGCCCGTTCTGCCGCATCCAACGGCAATTTCGTCGGCAATCAGGTGAATGCCATACTGGTCACACAGTGCACGGGCACGCTGAAGATAAATTGGGGAGTGCATCGCCATTTGCCCAGCACATTGCACTAGCGGCTCAAGTATGAGAGCAGCAATATGGCGGTGTTCCCGTTGCAGCAGTATTTCTAATTCATGCGCGGCACGCAGCGCAACTTCCGAGGCAGATTCTCCATCTTGCGCTTGACGACTGTCAGGCGACATTACGGTGAATACATCTGATAGCAGTGATCCGTAGGCAGTCCGAAACAAAGGTACATCGGTGACGGCTAAAGCGCCTAGGGTTTCGCCATGGTAACTATGTTGCAAGCAGACGAAGCGCGATTTCTCAGGCTTGCCGGAAAGTTGCCAATAGTGGTGACTCATCTTTAAAGCAATCTCAACGGCAGAGGCGCCGTCTGATGCGTAAAAAGCATGGCCTAAGTGATGCTGCGTTAAAGCGGAGAGGCGCTCCGAAAGCTCAATGACGGGCTGGTGTGTAAACCCTGCCAGCATCACGTGCTCAATTTTTTCGAGTTGAGCCTGAATGCGTTGATTAATAAATGGATTGGAGTGCCCAAATAAATTGGTCCACCAAGAGCTGATGCAATCCAGAATGGGCTTGTTTTGATCGTCGTATAGCCAAGCCCCCTTTCCTCGAGAAATCGTTACCAGGGGCATGTGCTCATGGTGCTTCATTTGTGTGCACGGGTGCCATACCGACGCAAGACTGCGCAAAATCCACTCGTCTGTTTGCTTGGGCTGGCTTACCGATGTCATCATGAGTGATATTTGACCATTAGTTTTCGGCTTGAAGTGGATTCATCTGTTATGTTTATGGCTTATTCCCACCTTTTTTGGAATTTCCTTATGTCCCATAGTCAAGTCCTCGAGAAACCCCTGATTCAAGCAAGGTCGGCATCGGTCGCTAAAGCAAGTGTTTCTGAGGGTGACTGGACAGTAACAGGGGTCGAAGCCTTGTTTGCTTTGCCTTTCAATGATTTGCTTTTTCGTGCCCAAGAAGTGCACCGCGCTTATTTCCCCGAGGGTGACGTGGAATTGGCTACCCTGCTATCCATTAAGACCGGCGGCTGTCCGGAAGATTGCGGCTATTGCCCCCAGGCGGCGCGGTACAACACCGATGTGAAGGCCAACAAGCTGATGGATTTGGAGGAGGTGCTGGAAGCGGCGAAGGCAGCGAAGGCAGCTGGCTCTAATCGATTCTGTATGGGTGCAGCCTGGCGTGAACCCAAAGACCGTGATATTGAAAAGGTGTCCGCCATGATTCGGGGCGTCAAAGCTCTGGGTCTCGAAACCTGCGCCACACTGGGCATGCTCGAGCCAGAGCAGGCTAAGGCACTGCAGGGCGCGGGATTGGATTTCTATAACCACAATCTAGATACCAGCGAAGATTTTTATCGCTCGGTCATTAAGACCCGTGACTATCAGGATCGCTTGGATACGATCTCGCACGTCCGTGCTGCTGGTATGTCGGTGTGCTGTGGCGGCATTGTGGGTATGGGCGAGTCGCGCGAGCAGCGCGCTGCCTTTATTGCCCGCTTGGCTAATTTGAGTCCCTATCCCGAGTCGGTGCCCATCAATCATTTGGTTCCGGTGGCTGGTACGCCACTGGCCGATCAGCCGCCGATGGATCCGCTTGAGTTTGTGCGGACCATTGCCGTGGCACGCATCACCATGCCCAAAGCCCGCGTGCGCTTATCGGCCGGTAGGCAAGAGCTGGGCCGTGCCGTCCAAGCGATGTGCTTTCAGGCGGGCGCCAATTCGATTTTTTATGGTGATCAATTGCTGACAACGGGTAACCCAGAGGCCGAGGAAGATCGTGCACTGCTGGCCGAATTGGGTCTCAAGACAAAGCAACACGTGAAGGCCGAAGTAACGGTATAGTTTTAGCTATGCCCATGTCATTGCTGGACCAATTCATTACCGAGTTTGATGTCGCATTGCGATCCCTTGCTGGCGGCGCCCAGGCCCGTCGCGCAATGCCGACAGCAGAAAATGCAGCCACCCTTGATTCTGCCGAGCGAGCCCATTCAGCCGGGCTCATGCGGGTTAATCATGTGGGCGAAGTGTGCGCTCAAGCCCTATACCAATCGCAAAAAATACTTGCACGTAGCCCAGAAACGCGTGCCATGCTCGACCATGCAGCACAAGAGGAAATGGACCACATGGCATGGTGTGAAGAGCGACTGTCTGAACTGGGATCGCACACCAGTTATTTAAATCCTATTTGGTATGCCGGATCCTTCGGCATCGGCCTATTAGCTGGCTTAGCGGGTGATCGATGGAGCCTAGGCTTTGTTGCGGAAACCGAAAAGCAGGTCGAAAAGCACCTTAATAGCCACCTAGAAACCTTGCCGCTGGGAGATGCGCGCTCACGTGCCATCGTCGATCAGATGCGCCGCGATGAAATCGACCACGGCCAATCAGCATGGGATGCGGGCGGCCAGCCTTTGCCGCAGCCCATTAAAAATGCCATGGAAGCCGTTTCCAAAATCATGACTTCAGCAGCCTACAAGTTGTAAATCGGATTTCGTAGCAAAACCGAATAAAAATGAGGGCATTATTTACCCTAAGTCTATTATTACTGTATATATAAACAGTATTAATTTAAATAATTAAGGTACATATCTAAGATGCCTTCTTAAGTATATTTTGCAAGCCATTGTTTCGGGTGACTATTTTTATAATACCTTTCTTAATAGTCATCGCTAAGTGACTGTAAACACTAGAGAAAATCCAAAAAAAACCGTTAAAACACTTGACCCCCTGAATCCCTTCCTCTAAAGTGGGAAGAAGTGTGAAAAAGTGGGGTAAATGGTGTTCCAAGGTGCGTCAGCTCTCAATTTAGATGCAAAAGGCCGCATGTCTGTGCCGGCAAAGCATCGTGACGCCTTGCTTGTGCAGGGTGAGGGCAGAGTGACGCTGACAAAACACCCAGATGGTTGTTTATTGCTCTTTCCGCGACCCGAGTGGGAGGCGTTTCGAGCGCGTGTCGCGCAATTGCCAATGGATGCCCATTGGTGGCGTCGAATTTTTCTAGGCAATGCAACCGAACTCGATCTCGATAGTGCAGGGCGAATTTTGGTGAGCCCTGAACTGCGATCCGCTGCAGGTATTCAGCGTGAAGTCATTCTGCTTGGTATGGGAAGTCACCTTGAGTTGTGGGATGCAGCAACGTACGCAACAAAAGAGCAGGCCGCAATGATGCAAGGTGTGCCGGACGCCCTCAAACAATTTACTTTTTAATGACAGGGCCGCATGAATCAGACTCATCGCCCAGTCTTACTGGCCGAGGCGGTAACTGCACTGCTGGAAAGCCCGCTATTGCAAACAGAATCGTCCGAGAAATCAATTGTGATCGACGGTACCTTCGGGCGCGGTGGTCATACGCGAGCACTCTTAGGGGCAATGCGATCCGATGCGCAGTTGATTGCATTCGACAAGGATCTGCAAGCAATTGCAGAGGCAAAAAAAATAAGCGACACACGCTTTCAGATTGTGCACAGCAGCTTCGCCAGCATGGCGCAGCATGCCGAGCCAGCATCAGTGGCGGGAGTGCTACTCGATTTGGGTATCAGTTCGCCACAGGTCGACGAGGCCGAGCGGGGGTTTTCATTTCGTCGCGATGGGCCCCTTGATATGCGCATGAATACCACTACTGGATTGACTGCGGCGCAGTGGCTGAATCAAGCTGGCGTGGATGATATTGCGCACGTGATTAAAACTTACGGCGAAGAGCGCTTTGCCTTACCCATTGCGAAAGCAATTCTTGCGCGCCGTGAATTGAATCAGCCATTAGAAACCACCATGGAGTTGGCTAACTTAGTTGCC
Source organism: Erythrobacter sanguineus (assembly GCA_943370515.1). Classification (GTDB taxonomy): domain Bacteria; phylum Pseudomonadota; class Gammaproteobacteria; order Burkholderiales; family Burkholderiaceae; genus Polynucleobacter. Next base: position 4,296 of record CALRRC020000019.1, read on the forward strand.
AGCGTGATTAAAAAACGTGAGCCAGGACAAGATCCAGCAACGCGGACATTTCAAGCGCTGCGCATCTTCATCAATAAAGAATTGGATGACTTAGCCATCGGCCTTCAAGCAGCCTTGGATTTACTCAAGCCGGGCGGACGCTTAGTTGTCATTAGCTTTCACTCCTTAGAGGACCGCATCGTCAAGCAGTTTATGCAAATGCATTCAGCAGTTGAGGTGCCGCGCGGTTTACCGATACGCGCAAAAGATCTACCGCAGGGTGAATTGGAGCTCATCTCAAGAGTCAAGCCAAGTAGTGCTGAGGTAAGCGCTAACCCACGCGCACGTTCAGCAGTAATGCGAGTAGCGCAAAAACGCAGTACAGAAGGTGGCCTCATTTACCGACGACAGGTAAGCCAATGAATCGCGCCACCCTGACCTTACTGGCATTGCTTTTAATCTGTGCACTCTCGCTCGTATCAGCACAGCAGCGTGGCCGTAAGTTGGTAACGGCAATAGAGCGCGCCCAAATAGAAGAGCGCAAACTCAATCAAGAATGGCTTCGACTTGAATACGAGCAGCGTAACTTATCGAAATCGGCGCGGATTCGGGATGCAGCTCGCAATCAACTCAATATGAGTCCTATCGCTCCCAATCGAACCATTTATCTGCGAGAAGATCGGTGAAGCGAGTCGGATTTTCAACCACGCCTAATTTAGTCTTACGTCTGCCGATGTGGCGGTCGCGCTTAATGCTATTCATGTTATTCGTTGCGTTTGCTGCACTGGTATTGCGCGCATTTTGGATTCAAGGGCCTGGCAATGCGTTTTATGAAGCTAAGGCGGTCAAGGGGACGCAGCGCGAACTCGAGATGTCTGCCAGCCGCGGAAAAATATTAGATCGGAATGGCCAGGTGATTGCAACTAGCCTTGAGGCAAAGGCAGTGATTGCCTATAACGATACGATTCCAAAAGATCTATCCGATGAAAAAATTAAGCAGCTTGCAGCCTTGCTAGATATGCGTGAAGTCGATGTTAGAAAAAAATTAAAAGACGAGCGTAACCAAGTTTTCTTAAAGCGCCAAGTTGATCCAGTCATAGCGCAAAAAATCCGTAAGTTAGAAATTCCAGGCATTGGATTAAATAATGAGTTTCGTCGCTTTTATCCCGAAGGCGAGGCTATGGCGCATGTTGTTGGCTTCACCAATGTAGAGGATCGCGGGCAAGAGGGGATGGAGTTATCGCGTGAAAATGATTTGGCTGCGAGTACGGGCAAGCGACGTGTCGTGGTCGATCGCCTCGGGCGCATTGTCGAAGATATGGGTGTTTTGTAGTTACCGCAAAACGGTAAGGATTTGAAACTCTCGGTGGACAGCAAGATTCAGTACATTGCCTACAACGCATTAAAAGATGCAGTTGAAAAGCATCGCGCCAAAGCAGCGGGCGCAGTTGTCATTAATGTGCAGACGGGTGAAATTTTAGCCCTTGCGAATTGGCCAAGCTATAACCCAAATGATCGCAAGATATTAAGTGGCGAACAGTTACGTAATCGTGTGATGACCGATACGTTTGAGCCGGGATCAACCATTAAGCCATTCACGGTTGCTCTGGCGATGGAAAAGGGGCAAGTGAATCCCAATACGGTAATGACCATCGGCGCAAAGTATTTGGTTGGACCAAAACCGATTACCGACACACACACTTATCCAACACTGACGGTTGCAGAAGTTATCCAAAAATCAAGCAATATTGGCACCTCAAAGTTAGCAATGAATATGCCGGCCAGTGAAATGTGGGACTTATTCAGTGCCGTTGGATTTGGACAGGCGCCAAAGGTTGGATTTCCGGGGGCCGTTGCAGGCCGAGTTCATCCCCATCAAAAATGGATGCCAACGGATCAAGCGCGGATTGCTTTCGGTTATGGCATATCGACCTCACTTTTTCAGATGGCTCGTGCCTATACCATCTTCGCTCGCGATGGCGAGTTGGTTCCAGTCACAATAGAACACAGCCCTGATTACAAACCGGGTACACGCGTTATCTCAGCAAAAACGGCAATCGAGATGCGTAGCATGCTGGAATCAGTTACCGAGCAGGGCGGTACTGCACTGAAAGCCCATGCTGAGGGATACCGTGTAGGTGGAAAAACAGGCACAGCCCATAAGGTTGCTGGCAAAGGGTATGCAAGCAATAAGTATCTAGCTTATTTCACGGGTATTGCGCCGATAAGTGCCCCACGCATTGTGGTGGCGGTAATGGTCGATGAGCCAACTGTAAATGGTTACTTTGGCGGTCAAGTTGCCGCGCCTATTTTTTCAACCATCGTTTCTGAAACGCTTCGTGCAATGAATGTGGCGCCGGATAGCGTGGTTAAAAATATGGTTCAGCGGGATGATGCGATTAATCCCGGTTCGGCGGCGCCAATTCAACGAGTCGTATTAACGCAATGATGGCTACTTTGATTAAGCCAGAACAAGCCATAGATCACCTGCGGCGATTGGCTTTGCCAACTGCGCGCATCGTTAGCGATACACGGCAAATCAAGGTGGGTGATATCTTTCTTGCTTACCGCGTTGGGCATGGTACAGCCATACAGGATAGCCGCCCTTATATTGCAGAGGCTTTAGAAGCGGGGGTCACTGCGGTTATCTATGACCCAAGGGATTTAGAAGAAATTCCAGCTTTGAATGATCCGCGGTGTTTTGCGCTAGAGAATTTATCGACCCATGCCGGGCTAATTTGTTCCGAATGGTATGGCAAGCCGAGCAGTCAAATGATGGTGTTTGGGGTAACTGGAACAAATGGGAAGACGAGCATCACGCAATGGCTCTCTCATGCCCTAGATCGCCCTAAGTCGCGCGCGGCTGTAATTGGCACCTTAGGTATTGGTTTTCCAGGGCATTTAGAGGTAAGCGGATACACCACGCCAAATGCTGCGCGCTTACAAACCGAACTCAAAGCACTTTTAGATTCAAATGCAAAGCACATTGCCATGGAGGTCTCCTCACACGCGCTAGAACAGGGGCGCGTTCATGGCGTCCAATTCACTACGGCTGTGTTTTCTAACTTGAGTCAAGACCACCTGGATTACCACGGCAGTATGGCGGAATACGCTGCAGTTAAATTTCGTTTGTTTCAGTTCCCCGGTTTACAGAATGCGGTCATTAACCTGGAAGATCCTTTGGGTCGTGAATTAGCCATGCAGTTATTGGCAAAGACAGGCGTTCAAGTATGGGGCTATGCGGTCGACCATAAAGCCTTTGCTGGTTTTGAAAAGTTTGGTAAACGACTCCATGCTGTTTATTCCAGCGGTATGCGATTTATAGATTATGGATATCAGGGTATTTTTGAATGGCAAGACCATGGTAAGACTGAAGTTAGTGTTCCGGTTGTGGGGGATTTTAATCTGAGTAATTGCCTGACAGTCTGGGCTTGCCTATTGGCTAGTGGCATGGATGTGCTTGAGGCAGGTAAGCGCATT
>CALRRC020000020.1:0-7722 GCA_943370515.1 Erythrobacter sanguineus
GATTTGGCGGCAGGATCGGGTCGCCATAGCGTATCTTTAGCTAAGCTGGGATTTTCGGTGCTGGCAGTGGATCGGGATGCTGGAGCGCTAGAGCTACTATTGCAATCAAATCCAGGCCTTGCTATTGAAATTGCGCAATTAGACCTTGAGGGGTCCGCATGGCCTTTGGCAGATCGATCGGGGCTTTTTGATGCCGTGGTGGTGACTAATTACCTCTACCGACCCTATTTAGATCTGCTACCGGATCTGCTGGTTGAGGGCGGGGTGCTGATTTACGAGACCTTTGCGCATGGCAATGCCGCTTTTGGCAAGCCCAGCAATCCGGATTTCCTACTGCAGGCGGGGGAATTGCTGGATTTTGCAGCGCGCCATGGCCTTCATGTTCTTGCGTACAGTGATTTATATCAAGCCCAGCCCAAGCCTGCCATGGTGCAGAGCGTATGCGCCGTAAAGGGAGTGCTAAAAGAGCGCCATCCGTTACAATTTCAGGGATGACTATAGCGCAATCCCAAGCCCATCCTGCGAGGTTCTCCAATGCCTAAAACGAAGCCGATGCACGGCAGCATGGTGGCCATTGTTACTCCCATGTTGGAGGACGGAAGCCTCGATTACCCTGGTTTAAAGAACTTACTCGACTGGCACGTCGCCGAAGGAACGGATGGTATCGTCATCGTCGGTACTAGTGGAGAATCGCCTACGGTTTCGGTCGAAGAACATTGTGAGCTGATTCGAGTCACAGTCGATCACATTCACGGCCGTATTCCGGTGATTGCTGGAACAGGCGGTAACTCCACCCTCGAGGCAATCGAGCTCACTGAGTTTGCTAAAAAAGTGGGAGCCGATGCCAGCCTTCAAGTAGTTCCTTATTACAACAAGCCAACGCAAGAAGGCATGTATCAGCACTTCAAAACGATTGCTGAAAAAGTCGATTTACCAGTGATTTTGTATAACGTACCTGGCCGCACGGTAGCGGATTTGGCTGGTGAGACTACGGTGCGCTTGGCTGGAGTCCCGGGCATTATCGGCATTAAAGATGCCACCGGCAATTTAGAGCGTGGCAGTGTGCTAATTGCCGAGTTAAAAGCCGCAGGGCATGCTGATTTTGCGGTGCTGTCTGGTGATGATTTAAGCGCCATTTTGCTGATGTTAATGGGCGGCAAAGGAAATATTTCAGTCACTGCCAACGTGGCCCCGCGCTTGATGCATGAGCTCTGTGCTGCAGCAATGGCCGACGATGTTGCAAAGGCAAGGGCAATTCAATATCAGTTACTCGGGGTACATAAAGCCATGTTTACCGAGGCTAACCCGATCCCAGTTAAATGGGCGCTACATCAAATGGGTAAAATTACAGCGGGCATTCGCATGCCATTAACCCCACTCAGTCCCGCATTGCGCGATCCGCTCAAAAAAGCACTCATACACGCTGGACTATTATGAAAAACGCATTTCTGTATACGCGCCGTACTTTAATTGCTGCCAGTATTGCTAGTCTACTTGCCTGTACCTCGGTTTCTAAAAACGATACTGTCGACTATAAGGCTGCTGGCGCAGTTCGCGGACCCAACCTAACCCTGCCGCCGGATTTGATTACGGCTCAGGCTGACCGCCGTTATATTGTTCAAGATGGCACCGCAACCATGTCGGAGTTCAATGCCGCGTCCAAAAAAATCAGCCAGACTCGTCAAAACGTGCTTACCGGAATTCCGGGGATGCGAATTGCGCGGGATGGTGAGAAGCGCTGGCTTGTAGTTGAAAGACCAGCCCCCGAGCTATATCCCCTCATCAAGGATTTTTGGCAAGAGAATGGATTCCTCTTGGTGGTTGATTCACCATCCACCGGCATTATGGAAACCGATTGGGCCGAAAATCGCTCCAAAATTCCGCAGGACTTTATTCGAAAGACTTTAGGTAAAGTACTGGATTCACTCTATGACACGGGTGAACGCGATAAGTACAAAACCCGCCTCGAGGTACCTAGGGCCGGCGAGACCGAGGTTTACATTACCCAGCGCGGCGCCTTGGAGAAATGCGTATCGGATTCCACGGGCTCCTGTATCTCCACCGTCTGGACACCGCGTCCCAATGATCCCCAGCTCGAAGCCGTTTTTCTCGCTCGCTTAATGGAGCGCTTGGGAGTATCGCAGGAATCTGCTCGCGCCCAAGTTGCAGCTGCTGCCGCTGCACCGGCAAAGGCTCCCAAGGCGAAGTTTGTGCAAGAGGGCAATAACGCCGGCCGCATTGATATGAGCTCAAGCTTTGATCGCGCCTGGCGTGATGTTGGTCTTGCGCTTGACCGTTCAAACTTCACCGTAGAGGATCGTGATCGTTCCAAGGGCATTTACTTTGTTCGTTACGTTAATCCGAAAGAGGTTGGTGAGTCCAAAGGATTCTTTTCAAAACTATTCAGTAGTAAGGATGACTCTAGCTTGAAAGCAAAGCGCTACCGAGTAGTTCTAAAGTCGAGTAGCGATAACTTAACTCAGGTTACTGTTCAGGACGATGCCGGCAAACCAGAAAATACCCCTGCAGGTTACCGCTTGCTGACCTTATTGGATGAGCAGCTTGTTAAGTAAGCTAGGATCATGATATGAAAAAAGCCGCTTTGCAGCGGCTTTTTTGTTTTCAGCAGGGAATTACTTACCGGCTGGTGCTGGGGCAGCAGCTGGAGCAGCTGGAGCAGCACCAGTAGCAGGAGCGGCAGGGGCAGCAGCTGGTGCAGCATCAGCAGGAGCGGCTGCAGGTGCTGGGGCAGCGGCTGGTGCTGGAGCTGGCTTAGCTTCTTCTTTTTTGCCACAAGCAGTTAAAGTAACTGCGAAGAGGGCTGCGAGCAGGAGGGAGAGCGATTTTTTCATTTAATTGATCCTTTAATAATGAATGACTGGTGGCGTTAGCCTGAATACAACTCGAAAACAGTACGGGTTTCCCCGCACAATATTCACCTTTAATTATAGCGATTCTTCGTTTTTTCCTGCCATTAATACCCATCCCGAGCAGTAGGCCTCGTAAAGGGAATTGTGGCCAGCAGCAATATCGGCCAAATAGGGGTTATTTTCAACTCCCAATGGCGGTAAGGTATGCCTTTCAGAAAGCACATTCCAGCAGAGTTTCACAGCCAAGGATTGACCTTCCGTTTGATTTTCGCCGTTGCAAAAGACAGTGTTACCTAGCCGCATGAGCCGTGTTTGCGGGTGCAAGTGGAGAGGGCTTTTCTTTAGGGAATGGGCAAATGCTTTGGCGGATAGCGTTTGATCCGGGCCACTAAAAAAAGCATGCGGCTTGGGCTCGCTCAAGTACGAGGCAATCCCCGGCAGCATGGTATCGACGGAGTCCAGCTTCAGGCCCTTCACTTGCGTACCTAACTGTTTAACCAGCTCTGGCGGCAAGGTATCTGGCTGATCGGTTGCAGCTTGTTGTGGATCTTGGTAGCGCTGATCTAATGCCGGTATAGCATCCAATGATTCTGCTAAGCGCCATAAACCCTCTTGGAGTAATTCTCGGTAGGAGGCTGCCCGAAATCCAACAGACCAGGTTTGGCAGCCCGCATCAAGCGATACCCCTTCATGTGCCACATGCGGTGGTAAGTAGAGCATATCGCCTGGCTCCAAAACCCAGTCTTGGGTTGGCTCAAACTGCGCCAAAATCTTCAACGGTAAATTAGGCTTTAGGCTCAAGTCATTTTGCGTTGAGATTTTCCAATGCCGACGGCCTGACATTTGAATTAAAAATACATCGTAGGAATCCACGTGCGGGCCAACACCACCGCCGGGACCGGCTAGGCTAATCATGAGGTCATCCAGTCGAACATCCGGAATGAATCGAAACCAAGACAGCACGGTTTTGGCTGCGGGGTGGAGTGTATCTGCACCTTGTAGCAATAGCGTCCAATTGGCTTGGCTGATCGATGGAATCGATTTCTTGGAGAAGGGGCCGCGAGCCATTTTCCAGGGCTTGCTTTGAATCAAACGGGATTCGCTATCGGGCTGACTTGCCAGTATTGCTAAATCTGCCGCAGGAATCGGGCTCTCGAGCGGCTCGCCAGCAGCCTTGGCAAGCGCAAATGCTGGAATGGCACCGCGTACCATTAAGGGCTTTTTATGCCAGTACTGCTGCATAAATTGCTGAGGGCTAATTCCGCCCAATAGAGCCCAAGGAGCCTTGATGGGCAGGGGATAAGGGGGTGTTGGCGGCTGGTAGGGCGTGCTCAAGTAAAATGATTTCATCTGCAGTTCACAATTAATCTGACCATAGGCTTTTCATACAACGCGCATGAAGATCGAAAAAAATACCGTCGTGTCGCTTCGCTATAAATTAACCGATGCGCAAAACAACCTTATCGAAGAGCCTGATTCTCCGATGGTATACCTCCACGGCGGCTACGATGGCACTTTTCCAAAAATAGAAGCCTTGTTGGATGGTCATGAACTGGGTTTTGAAACCACCGTACAGCTTGAGCCAGGCGATGCATTCGGGGAATACGACCCCGAGTTATTAAAAATTGAGCCCCGCGCGCGTTTTCCAGAGCCGATTGAAATTGGTATGCAGTTCGAAGGGATACCCGAGGCCTTAGATGAGCAAGGCGACATCGTCGCTAGTGACGATGACTCGGAGGACGATGATGATTTGCAGCCTTTAATCTATACCGTGACGGATGTCGCTGACAGCCAGGTCGTTCTCGATGGCAATCACCCTCTGGCTGGCATGGCCCTGCGTTTTACTTTGTTAGTGACGGACATCCGCTCTGCTACCGAAGAAGAGATTCAGAATCGCCATCCAGAAGGCGTTGACGCTATTACCTTTGGTATGCCAAACGACGATGAGGACGATGTTGACTTAGATCAGTTAATCGATGCCGCCTCAGGTACCGGAAAAAATAATCCACGTACCCTGCATTAAATCCGTATTACTCTTTTAACCACTGCTTGATGGTGTCGAGGTCGTGTTTGGTTTCTTGACCGGTATTTGACTTCGATGCTTCCCCAGTGTCGAGAGCTGCAGTGCCGCTGAGTTTAGCTAGTTGGGCCTCGAGCAGCTTGATTTTGGCTTCTTGCTCTAGCGTTGCATCAATCAAACCCTTGAGTGCCATCGATACGGGATCATCGACATTGGGTGTAATGCCATAGGCCGAAAAGTAGGCCTTCTTGTCATTGACATCGCTGCTGTTTTCGCCGGAAGGTAAGTCGGGATGCAGGATGCGTGCAGGCACACCAACTGCAGTAGCGCCTGCAGGGATTTCTTTTAGTACAACGGCATTGGATCCAACGCGCGCGCCATCGCCAACCGTGAAGCCGCCCAGCACTTTCGCACCTGCGCTGATCACAACGCCTTTGCCCAGCGTTGGGTGACGCTTAACACCCTTGTAGAGAGAGGTTCCACCTAGTGTGACGCCTTGATAAATCGTGCAGTCATCGCCAATTTCGGTGGTCTCGCCAATCACAATGCCTAAGCCGTGGTCTAAAAAAACACGCCGACCAATTTTTGCCCCCGGATGAATTTCAATTCCGGTTAATAGCCGAGCGAGCATGGACCAAAAACGGGCAACCCACTGTAAGCCACTATTCCATAAAAAGTGGGCAACGCGGTGAAGCCAAACGGCATGCAATCCGGGGTAGCAGGTGATGACCTCCCAGCGGTGTCGTGCCGCAGGATCACGAGCAATAATCGAATCAACTTCGTCAAAAAGGGCGTTTAGCATCCTTCCAGTTTAAAGCGAACTGCTTATTTTCTCAGAAGCATCTGTTTTGCGATCCCCCGAAGCAAGTCAATTTCCTCAGTTTGCAGCTCTGCTCGGGCAAAAAGGGCCGAAAGCCGAGCCATGAGTTTCTTTGGGTTATCGGGGTTCAGGTACCCAATAGACTCCAGCCCCAAACGTAAATGCTCCAGCATTGCGGCAACGGCGGCAGGATCGGCTCGGTCTTCGGGCGATAGCCTCAGCGCCAAATTAGCGCCAGCATTACCAATCTCCTGAATTAAGTCCTCTCGCAGACTATAGGCGCACACCATAACCGCTTGGGCTAAATTCAGGGATGGGTAGGCGGGGTTGGCCTCGAGCCAAACGCGGTGAGTGCACAGGGCCAAATGGGCATTATCGAGGCCAGTGCGCTCGGGTCCAAACATCAATGCAACCCGCTTTCCTTGGCTTAATTGCGCAACAATACGCTCCCGTGCATCTAGCCAATCCAAACCGGGCGGCCCAAATTCACGATCGCGGCTGGTTAATCCCAGTACCAAGGTGCAGCCGGTTACGGCAGCATTCAGGTCGGCCTCTACTGAGCTTGCTTCCAATATATCCATGGCGCCGCTAGCCAAGGCGATGGCCTCGGGCTCCTGCGCTATCCCCGGCGTTTTGGGGTTCACTAAACACAGATCATGAAAGCCCATCGTCTTTAATGCCCGCGCGGTTGACCCCACATTGCCAGGATGGCTCGTTTCGACCAAGATCGTCCGAAGCTGGGCAAATGCGTTTGCCAATGGCTGATGGTCGTGCGGTGCAGGGGTCATGATGTCCTTGTTTTTCATGGGATGGCTATCCGATCGTTTAGAATCAAGCTGTTAGCTCGGTATTCGCTTAGGGCTTGTTCTTATTTAATTTGTTCACCACTATATATGCACCCCATGTTAAATGTGGCCATCAAGGCTGCCCGTCGTGCCGGAAACGTGATAAATCGAGCCTCTCTGAATTTAGAGCGGCTGCAGGTTGACCGTAAACAGCACAACGATTTTGTAACGGAGGTAGATAAAGCGGCCGAGGAAGCCATTATTGAAATCCTCAGCGATGCTTATCCAACGCATGGTTTTTTAGCAGAAGAAACCGGTGAACACAATCCTGGAGCAGAGTCTGTTTGGATCATCGATCCGCTAGACGGCACCACCAATTTCATTCATGGCTTTCCGCAATACGCGATATCGATTGCCCTGTCTGTTGCCGGCGTAACCCAGCAGGCAGTAGTTTACGATCCGAACCGCGATGAGCTCTTTACGGCAACCCGCGGTAGCGGCACTTACTTGGACCGTCGGCGCTTGCGTGTAGCCGGCCAAACCCGCTTAAGCAGTTGCTTGCTGGGTACGGGCTTTCCGTATCGCGAGGACCAGGACCTCCAAACCTATTTAAAGATGTTTGCCGACATGACAGCGCAGTGCGCTGGTTTGCGTCGCCCTGGTGCTGCCTCGCTCGATTTAGCCTATGTTGCGGCAGGGCGTTACGACGGTTTTTTTGAGAGCGGACTAAAGCCCTGGGACATGGCGGCGGGAGCGCTGCTCATCACCGAAGCAGGCGGTTTGGTTGGTACTTACCGCGGTGAAGAAAACTATCTCGATAGCGGCGAAATTATGGCGGGCAATCCCCGCATCTTTGCTCAGCTGGCACAACAATTGGCGAAGTACAGTAAAGCCTAAATCACAATGCAGCAATGCAGTACAGAAGGATTTAGTTTTTAACTAAATCCAAGTAACGCACCCCGTGCTGATCAATTCGCAAAGCGCTAGCTTTGGGTAAGTAGATTTCAGGATGATCTAAATCCCAGTCAGACAGAACCCAGCGTTGCCACTCTAGATCAAGATGGTTTTCATGATGGCGAGCCGGCAAGTGGGTGTGGCCATGAATGAGTTTGCGGCTTGACTGCGACCGAACCAGGGCTGCACAGGCTTCGAGTGTGACATTGCCTTTTGGATTGACGCCATCGACACTTAAGCGCGTATCACGGCGATATTGTGCTTTGCTATTTT
>CALRRC020000021.1:0-7466 GCA_943370515.1 Erythrobacter sanguineus
TGTCGGCCGTGAGTTGCAGCGGGAATATGGGCAAGAGCCACAGTGCATCTTGACCATGCCATTGCTGGTTGGTCTTGACGGTGTTGAGAAGATGAGCAAATCCAAGGCTAATTACGTTGGTATCAGTGAGCAGCCAAACGAGATGTTTGGCAAGCTGATGAGCATTTCCGATGAATTGATGTGGAGTTACTTCACCTTGTTGTCGTTTAGGCCTCTTGCTGAAATTGATTTAATGAAGCAAGAAGTGGCAGCTGGTCGCAATCCGCGTGACTGCAAAGTGCTCCTTGCTCAAGAAATCGTTACCCGTTTTCATTCGCAGGCAGCAGCAGAAAAAGCCTTGGAAGACTTTAATCACCGCGCCAAAGGCGGCATTCCAGATGATGTTCCTGAGATCGCCTTATCGGGCGCACCACTCGGTATTACTGCATTAATCAAGATGACTGGCTTAGCGCCATCCAATGCAGAAGCCAATCGCAATATTGAGCAGGGTGGGGTACGGATTGATGGGGCAGTCGTTAGCGATAAAGGCTTGCAAGTCGCTGCTGGATCGTTTGTATTGCAGGTGGGTAAGCGTCGTTTTGTAAAGGTGACGCTGAGCTAAGTCAGTCTATGTCAGTAGATCGAGGTTGTTGCTTGGTGGCGTTAAGCCAAAGTGTTCGTAAGCCAAGCGCGTAGCAATGCGGCCACGTGAGGTGCGCTGCAAATAGCCCTGCTGAATCAAATAGGGCTCGAGCACATCTTCAATCGTATCGCGCTCTTCACCGATGGCCGCAGCCAGGTTATCAATGCCAACTGGGCCACCATCAAACTTATGCAGGATTGCTTCAAGTAATTTACGGTCCATTACATCAAAGCCGCTTGGATCGACATCCAGCATGGCCAATGCCGCATCAGCCATGGTTTTGGTGATAACACCAGTGCCTTTCACTACAGCAAAGTCACGTACCCGTCGCAATAGGCGATTGGCAATCCGCGGGGTGCCACGGGCGCGCTTGGCGATTTCACTGGCGCCGCTGGGATCAATTTGGGCTTTGAGTAAATTGGCGGAACGCTCCACAATCAAGGTGAGTTCATCCGTTGTATAAAACTCCAAGCGCGCCACAATACCAAAGCGATCACGCAGGGGATTGGTGAGCATGCCAGCACGCGTGGTGGCGCCAATTAAGGTAAAGGGCTTGAGATCAAGCTTGACGCTACGCGCAGCAGGGCCTTCGCCGATCATGATGTCCAGCGCATAGTCTTCTAGAGCAGGGTACAAAATCTCTTCTACTACAGGCGATAAGCGATGAATCTCATCAATAAAGAGAACGTCATTCGCTTCTAAGTTGGTTAGCAGGGCTGCGAGGTCGCCCGGGCGATCCAGTACGGGGCCGCTGGTTTGGCGTAAGTTCACGCCGAGCTCGCGGGCAATGATGTGCGCCAGCGTGGTTTTACCTAATCCAGGAGGCCCAAAGAGTAAGACGTGATCGAGCGCTTCATTACGCGCACGCGTGGCAGTAATAAAGATTTCCAGCTGAGAGCGGGCTTTGGTTTGGCCGACGTATTCATCGAGCTGACGTGGTCGTAAGGCGCGCTCAAAGACGGCCTCTGCATTACCAGCCGAGCCACTCACTAGGCGATCGCCTTCTGCTGGAAGGTCGTCCGGTAATGCGCTTAAATCGTCGGTGTGTATGGCCATGGTGAGAGTGTATTCGCTTCGTGCAATTTACACTTTAGATAAATACTTTAAGCCCTGACGAATGCCTTCGGATACCGAGGCATCGGGGCTGATTTGCTTAATTGCCAAAAGTGCTTCTTTCTCGGAATAACCCAAGGACAGTAATGCTTGCAAGACTTCGCTGCTGGGCTGCGCAGTCGCGGCTGCACCAACGCCTTGACCTAAATCAGGGCCTAGCTTTCCTTTGAGTTCAAGCAAGAGACGCTCGGCGGTTTTTTTGCCGATGCCGGGAACCTGAGTGAAGCGACCTGGTTCTTGCAGCGCAATTGCTTGGGCTAATTCGTTCACGCTCATGCCGGATAAAACGGCAAGCGCTGTACGCGAGCCAACTCCACTGATCTTAATCAGCGCCCGAAAGGCTTCGCGCTCGGATTCCGTGACAAAACCAAAGAGTTGCTGCGCGTCTTCCCGTACCTGAAAATGCGTTAGCAAGGTAATGGTGTGGTTGATGCCAGGCAGCTGATAGAGAGTGCTCATGGGTACGTCGACTTCATAACCAACGCCATGGCAATCCACCACTAAGCGCGGTGGATGTACAGCAATTAAAGTGCCTTGAATGCGTCCAATCATGGGGTGATCTTACTCTTTGCTAGTGGGCTTGGGTTTGAGTGCTGCAGGTAAGCGGAAGTGGTGCGCAGCGCAGATGGCGACACCTAGCGCATCCGACGCATCGGTTCCGGGCGCGCGGCTTAAGCGCAGCAGGCGTTTCACCATCTCCTGTACTTGTGGCTTAGTGGCCCGACCCGTACCAACAATCGACTGCTTGACACGCAAGGCGCTGTACTCCGCCACGCTGAGCTTAGCGGAAACGAGGGCGGCGATGACCGAGCCCCTGGCTTGACCGAGCATTAAGGTGGAACGTGGATTGACGTTCAAAAAGACCTCTTCAATCGCAGCCGACTCGGGATGGTAGGTTTCCAAGACCTCTTTAACGCCGTTATACAAGGTACCTAGACGTTCAGGTAAGCCCTTTTTCGGGTCGCCGCTTTCAATGGTTCCAGAAGCGACGTAGGTCATTTTTTGACCATCGACATCGATGATGCCAAAGCCAGTAGTACGAAGTCCAGGGTCAATTCCGATCCAGCGCATGGGTTTTGATCAATGCCTGTTTCGTTTTAGTGACGGAAGTGGCGTATGCCGGTGAAGACCATCGCAATACCATGCTCATTGGCAGCGGCGATGATTTCCTCATCGCGCATGCTACCACCAGGCTGAATCGCGCAGGTCGCGCCTGCAGCAACCACGACATCGAGGCCATCCCGAAACGGAAAGAAGGCATCGCTGGCAACTGCTGATGATGCCAGGCTAAGACCTGCATTTTCAGCCTTGATGCTAGCCATGCGGGCTGAGTCAACGCGGCTCATTTGACCAGCGCCAATACCTAAAGTCATGCCGTTTGCGCAATAGACAATCGCATTCGATTTAACAAACTTAGCAACGCGCCAAGCGAACATCATATCCGCGAGCTCCGTTGGGGTGGGCTGGCGTTTTGAAACCACGTGTAGCTCAGCTTGTGCAACGTTTTTAAAGTCGGGTGATTGAACCAATAAGCCGCCACCCACACGCTTCATATCGAATGCGTTGAATCCAAGGCCGAGTGGAATTTCAAGTAAGCGCACATTTTGCTTGCTAGCAAAAATCGCTTTTGCTTCGGCGGTAAAGCTAGGCGCAATGAGGACCTCAACAAATTGCTTGGAGATCGCTTCTGCATTCGCTTCATCGCAAGGCACATTCAATGCAATGATCCCGCCAAAGGCAGAGCTCGGATCGGTTTTAAACGCTTTTTGATAGGCTTCAAGGCCAGTTGCGCCGGTAGCTACGCCGCAGGGGTTGGCATGTTTGATGATGACGCAGGCTGCTGGAGCAGTAGAGTCAGCCGAAAAGCTCTTGACACATTCCCATGCCGCATCCGCATCGGCAATATTGTTGTAAGACAATTCTTTGCCCTGAAGCTGGTGGTAATTAGCGAGGGCGCCTGCAACGCTAGCCGTATCACGATAAAACGCAGCCGATTGGTGGGGGTTCTCACCGTAGCGCATCTCTTGCACTTTAGTAAATGCTAAGTGCAGAGTCTCTGGGTAGGGCGAGCGGCTGGTATGACTTAAATCACTACCGAGCGATGAGAGGTAGTTTGCAATCGCGCCATCGTATTGCGCGGTATGCGCAAATACTTTTTTAGCCAGGCGTAAATTAGTTGTATACGAAACCGTATTCTGATGCGTCTTCATTTCACTCAAAATTGGCTCGTAGTCTTCAGGTGAAATCAACACCGTCACATCCTGGTGGTTTTTTGCGGCTGCACGCAGCATCGCCGGCCCACCAATATCAATGTTCTCAACGGCTTCGTCAAAAGAACAATCGTCTTTTGCTACGGTTTGATTGAATGGGTACAGATTAATCACCAGCATATCAATCGGCGCAATGCCATGGGCTGCGATGGCGTCCATGTGCTCTTTCGAGTCGCGACGCGCAAGTAGGCCGCCGTGAACCATCGGGTGCAGGGTTTTAACGCGGCCATCGAGCATTTCTGGGAATTGGGTGAGGGAAGATACCTCAGTCACGGGCAGGCCGTTGTCTGCAAGGAGCTTGGCTGTGCCGCCAGTAGAAATGAGTTTGACGCCCAAGGCATGGAGCGCTTGGGCAAAAGGAATAATGCCCTGTTTGTCGGATACGGATAAGAGTGCGGTGCGAATCATGATGGAGTGTAGGCGTTCAAAGTAGGAGTATGAGAGCAGCGCTTTAAATCAGCTGATGTTCGGTTAATTTTTTATGGAGCGTATTGCGATTAATACCAAGGTATTGCGCAGCTAGGGATTGATTTTGTTTGGCGTGCTGCATCACGACTTCGAGCATGGGCTTTTCCACCACACTCAACACCATACGGTAAACATCATCTGGCGGGTTGCCGTTGAGGTCGGCAAAATAGCGTTGCAACTGCGTTTGAACGCATTCGCTAATGGGGTGTTTATTGGGCATCGTGTAACTCAGTCTATTTAAGCAGCTTCTAAAAATAAGAGGCGATCCGAATGGGATTTCATCTCATCAAAAAAATCATTCACCATTTGCAGTTGGGTTTTGCAGTCATCGGCCGTGTTCATGCGTTGGCGAAAGGCGTGCGAGTCACGCAAACCTTTGCAATACCAGCCAATGTGCTTGCGGGCAGTTCGTAGCCCAATGTATTCGCCATAAAAGGCATAGTGGTCAATTAAATGGGCATTCATGATGGTCTGAATTTCAGCCACTTCTGGAACATCTAATTTTTTACCGGTGTTAAGGAAGTAATCAATTTCCCGAAAAATCCAAGGACGGCCTTGAGCAGCTCTACCAATCATGATGGCATCGGCACCGGTCTGCTCTAAAACAAACGCGGCCTTTTCTGGTGAATGAATATCGCCATTCGCGACTACCGGAATGCGAACGGCTGATTTGACCGCAGTGATGGTCTCGTATTCTGCTTCGCCGTGATACAGATCAGCGCGAGTCCGGCCGTGTACTGTAAGCATGCTGATGCCCGATTGTTCTGCAAGTCTCGCAATAGCAAGAGCATTTTTATGCTCTCGGTCCCAGCCGGTACGGATTTTTAATGTCACCGGTACCGCATCTGGCCCGGTGCCAACAGCATTCACCACGGCCTCCAAAATTTGTTGCACTAGGGGCTCATCGCGCAATAAGGCGGAACCGGCTGCAACGTTACACACCTTCTTGGCAGGACAGCCCATATTGATATCAATGATTTGCGCGCCATGGTCCACGTTGATCTTGGCAGCAGCAGCCATCATGGCTGGATCAGCCCCAGCAATTTGCACAGCAATGGGCTTGAACTCACCTTGGTGATTAGCGCGGCGCTGGGTTTTTTCACTATTCCACAGCAGGGCATTGGATGCGACCATTTCAGAGACGGCATAACCTGCACCCAGTTTTTTGCAGAGTTGCCGAAAAGGACGATCAGTTACGCCAGCCATAGGCGCAACGAAGAGTCGATTGACTAATTGGTGGGGGCCGATTTTCATAAAAGCCGTAGCGTCAATGGAAACATCAATAGGGGGGGGAATGCTGCAATAAGCGAGCATTCCATTGTAGCGTAGGCGAGGGGTAATCTGCCTAATTTTTAGGCAGAACCAGACTATCTAGAAGTGTTTAAGGTGGGCGCTTAAGGACTTGCTTAGCGGCGACCAAACATCATCTGGCGTGCCAAGCCTGTTTTAACCGGCGGCAACCATTGCAAGAGCGATAGTGCGGCTCCACGGGCTGCGATTACGGGGGTGAGCGGTGATGTAAATACGCGCGCTAAAAAATCAGTAATGCCAATGGTTGCTTTCCGATCAACTTTTCGACTGAGGCTATATTCATACAAGGCATTGTCAATCGCATTGCGTGATTTAGTGGCGTGCATTTGCTTTGAAAACAAAGCGCTGAGTTGTTCTGCGAGGAGATAGGCATCACGCAAGCCCAGATTTAAACCTTGACCGGCAACCGGATGAAGGGCTTGCGCTGCATTGCCAATCCATACTTCATTGCCTTGCACAATCTCTTTGCGGTAATTTAAGCCTAAGGGATAGAGTCGCCGATCACGAATGGATTTAAATTGGCCTACGCGCGAACCGAAGGTCGATTGAAGCTCATGTAAAAAATCCGTATCGGAAATGCCATTCAATCTTTCTGCGGTAGTGGGGGAACTGCACCACACCATATTGAGTACATTACTGCCGTGGTGGCTAGGCAATAAGGCTAATGGACCTTCGCCAGTAAAACGTTCCCATGCATGGTGAGGCTGGGCATTTTCCACTTCAACCAGGCCAACGAGGGCTGATTGCTGGTAGTCGCGGCCGGACTCCACCCAGTCTTGCTGGGTAAAGAGGCCACCTTCCGCATGCACAATGCAGCGGGCGCGGGGATGATCCTGATCTTTATCTGTACTTGTGTGTTGCCAAACGAAGTGCGGCGCCTTTTTTTGCAATTGACGCAAGGACTCTCTGAGGGCAAGGTGAATACCACGGTAGCGCACGATATGCCCCAGGGCTTCTTGACCTAATTCCTCGCGGGTCATGAGTGCGCGACCAAATTGACCCACATGCGATACATGTACCGAATGGATTGCACAGGAATCACTGGGCCATGCCTGAATCGTGTCTAGTAATAGTTTGCTGCCATGGGATAAGGCAATGCCCCGGGTGTCGCTGGCAACAATGTCACTATCGTTTTGTGGATTGCGATCAATTAGGTGGAGTGAGAGCTCCGGAAATTTTTGCAAGCACCATGCAGCGCAAGCTAAGCCTACTGGGCCGCCGCCGATGATTTGCACATCCACAGACGCATTTGATGAAGACATGACTAGCCGCGCATCACCGCTTCGATCTCATCGGCCTTGACGGGGACGCCGCGAGAGATCAAATCACAGCCATTTTGAGTTACAAGGGCATCGTCTTCAATTCGAATGCCGATGTTCCAAAATGCCTCTGGCACATCGTTCCCCGGGCGAACATATAAGCCGGGCTCGATGGTGAGCATCATGTTTTCCTGAAGAATGCGCCATGGCTTTTCAGGTGAATTGCTTGCGCCTGCTTCACGATAGGAGCCAACATCGTGTACGTCCATGCCCAACCAGTGGCTGGTGCGGTGCATGTAGAAACGGCGGTAGGCGCCTGTTTCGATGGCATTGTCGAGTGAGCCCAATTGATGCAATGAGAGGAGTTTTTCATCCAACATGCCTTGGGTTAAGACACGAACTGCAGCATCGTGGGGCTGCATA
>CALRRC020000022.1:0-7405 GCA_943370515.1 Erythrobacter sanguineus
GTGGCTCCGATGCGATGAACATCAATGGCAAAAACGGCTTAGCTTGCTTAACCAATATGAAGACTTTGCCTCAAGTCATCACATTACGTCCGCTACCGGGCTTGCCCGTTGTGCGCGATTTGATTGTCGACATGACATTGTTTTTCAAGCAGTACTTGTCGATCAAGCCCTATTTAGTGAACTCCACCCGTCCACCGGAAAAAGAGCGTTTACAGAGTCCCGAAGAGCGTGAAGAGTTAGATGGCTTGTACGAGTGCATCTTGTGTGCCTCCTGCTCCACTTCCTGCCCCTCGTTTTGGTGGAATCCGGATAAGTTTGTCGGACCAGCCGGTTTGTTGCAAGCCTATCGCTTTATTGCCGATAGCCGTGATGAAGATACGGCAGCTCGCCTCGATAACTTAGAGGATCCGTATCGTTTATTCCGCTGCCACACCATCATGAATTGCGTCGATGTTTGTCCTAAGCACTTGAACCCAACCAAAGCCATTGGCAAAATCAAAGAATTGATGGTTCGTAGGGCGGTATGACAATCAGTGCGGCGGCTTTGTATCGTTTAAAAAGCGATGCGCGCCGGGGTTTACTGGAAAACGATCTGATTTTGGAGCGGTTTTTCAGGCGTTATGCGGATGTATTAACAGAAGAGCAGGGCATAGTCTTGGCTCAGTTGCTCGCCTTGAGTGACAACGATTTAATGGACCTGCTGATTGGGCGAGTTGATGCGGTAGTTGCTTTGGGTGAGGTGTGCAGTACCCCCACCTTTTTAGCTTTATTAGGTCGTTTGCGGGAGAGGTAGTAGCAAGGGTGCAATAATTTGTAATTCACTTATTTTTTAACGAACAGTGGGATCAGACATGATTGAATCAAACATCAAGGCAAAGTTATCGTTCTCTGACGGTACCCCCGATATCGAGTTGCCAATCTACCAAGGCACAGTCGGACCTGATGTAATTGATATTCGCAAACTCTATGGTCAAACCGGTAAATTTACATACGATCCCGGCTTCTTATCAACAGCATCGTGCAATTCCAAGATCACCTTTATTGATGGTGACAAAGGCGAATTACTCTACCGTGGTTACCCCATTCAAGATTTAGCAGCCAACTGTGATTTTTTAGAAGTATGCTACCTCTTGCTCAATGGCCATTTGCCAAACGAAAAAGAAAATACGAAATTTCAAGACATCATCATGCACCACACCATGGTGCATGAACAGATGCAGTTTTTCTTGCGTGGCTTTAGGCGTGATGCGCACCCCATGGCAGTCTTAACTGGTCTGGTCGGAGCCATGGCGGCGTTCTATCACGATGAGATTGATTACAGCGAGCCCAAGGCCCGTGAAATTGCACAAATGCGTTTGGTTGCAAAAATGCCAACCTTGGTGGCTATGTCCTATAAGTATTCGGTTGGTCAGCCGTTTATCTATCCTGATAACTCGCTCTCCTACACCGCCAATTTCATGCGCATGATGTTTGCTACGCCATGCGAACCGTACAAAGTAAATCCAGTTTTAGTGCGCGCCATGGATCGGATATTTATACTGCATGCCGACCATGAGCAAAATGCATCGACCTCTACGGTGCGTTTATGCGGCTCCTCTGGTACCAATCCATTTGCTGCGATATCGGCCGGTATTGCCTGCTTGTGGGGCCCAGCGCATGGCGGGGCGAATGAGGCCTGTCTGCAAATGCTGACCGAGATTCAGGCCAATGGTGGAGTCGAAAAAGTCGGCGAGTTTATCGCCCAAGTCAAAGACAAGAACTCCAACGTTCGTTTAATGGGCTTTGGACATCGCGTGTACAAAAACTTTGATCCACGTGCAAAGTTAATGCGTGAAACTTGTTATGAAGTTCTCAATGAATTGGGATTGGAGAATGATCCACTCTTTAAGTTGGCAATGACTTTAGAAAAGATTGCGCTAGAAGACGAGTATTTTGTGAGTCGCAAGCTCTATCCGAACGTGGACTTCTATTCGGGTATTGTGCAGCGCGCCCTTGGTATTCCAACCGATATGTTCACCTGTATTTTTGCCTTAGCGAGAACCGTAGGTTGGATAGCGCAGTGGGAAGAAATGATTACGGACTCGGAGTACAAGATCGGTCGTCCACGGCAGTTGTATGTTGGAGAAACTTCTCGCTCGGTTCCTCCCATTTCGGGGCGTAAATAAGGTTTATAAGGACGGTTATGTCACGCACGCTATACGATAAGTTATGGGATGAGCATGTGGTTTGTGCGGAAGAGGATGGCACAGCCACCCTCTATATTGACCGGCACTTGTTGCATGAAGTAACCAGTCCACAGGCGTTTGAAGGTTTAAGTTTAGCTAAACGCCCCGTCTGGCGAATTTCTGCCAACCTGGCCGTCTCTGACCACAACGTGCCTACAACCGATCGATCCGAAGGAATTACGGACCCCATCTCCAAGCTTCAAGTTGATACCCTCGATCAAAATTGCGCGTCCTTTGGTATTACGCAGTTCAAGATGAATGATTTGCGTCAAGGCATCGTTCATGTCATTGGGCCAGAGCAGGGTGCTACCTTGCCTGGTATGACGGTTGTGTGCGGTGATTCGCATACCAGCACCCACGGCGCCTTTGGTGCATTGGCGTTTGGCATTGGCACCTCGGAAGTGGAGCACGTGCTTGCGACCCAAACCTTGCTGATGAAAAAGAGCAAGAATATGTTGGTTCGAGTTGAGGGTCGTTTGCAGCCCGGCTCAACAGCAAAAGACATTGTGTTAGCGGTCATTGGAAAAATAGGTACTGCCGGCGGTACTGGCTACACCATCGAATTCGCGGGTGAGGCCATCCGCAATTTATCGATGGAAGGCCGCATGACCATCTGCAATATGGCAATTGAAGCAGGCGCACGCGCTGGCCTCGTTGCAGTGGATGAGACCACGATTGATTACATTCAGGGTCGGCCTTACGCTCCCAGCGGAGAGATCTTGCGCCACGCAGTCCAATATTGGCGCACCTTGCATTCCGATGCCGACGCGAAGTTCGATCAGGTAGTCGAATTGCGTGCCGACGAAATCCAGCCGCAAGTTACCTGGGGCACTTCACCAGAAATGGTGTTGCCGATCAGTGAGCGCGTTCCTGATCCGGAAAAAGAGCGGGATCCCAATAAGCGCAGCGCCATGGAGCGCGCCTTGCAGTACATGAATTTAACGCCCAACACCTTGCTCAGCAGCATTCCGATTGATAAGGTATTCATTGGCTCCTGCACCAATAGCCGAATCGAGGATTTGCGTGCCGCTGCCAAGGTGGTCGATCGCCTGGGTAAAAAAGTATCGCCCAATATTAAGTTGGCTTTGGTCGTGCCAGGATCTGGATTGGTGAAGGCGCAGGCTGAGCGCGAAGGGCTCGATCGGGTATTTAAAGCTGCTGGTTTTGAGTGGCGTGAGCCGGGTTGCTCCATGTGCTTGGCCATGAATTCAGATCGCTTAGAGCCAGGCGAGCGCTGTGCGTCAACATCTAACCGTAATTTTGAAGGTCGTCAAGGCGCAGGCGGCAGAACCCATTTAGTGAGCCCCGCTATGGCTGCTGCTGCTGCCATCGAAGGGCATTTTGTCGATGTACGCAAAATTGCGTAATTAGCCAAACGAAAGGACCATCCCATGCAAGCTCCCCGCCATTCCATGATTGCCAAGTTGTCTGTCGTGCTGGTAACCGGCATTTTTATTAGTGCGTGCGCCAACACCATGGAGGGGGTTGGCAAGGACCTGCAAAAGATAGGCACCTCAATGGATTCGAAATCATCGTCTTCCGCACCAAGCAATCCGCCTGCATCGCAAACCCAAGGCAAAGACGTTGTGGTGACGCCCGTCAAATAAGCAATAACAATAAAAAAACAGAGACAGAAGTAATGGAAAAATTTACGCAGTACCAAGGTTTGGTTGCTCCACTCGACCGAGAGAACGTCGATACCGATGCCATCATTCCAAAGCAGTTTTTAAAGTCGATTAAAAAAACCGGCTTTGGCCAAAACCTCTTTGATGAGTGGCGCTACTTGGACCATGGCGAGCCTGGACAAGATTGCAGTGCGCGCCCTTTGAATCCTGACTTTATTTTGAACCAGCCCCGCTATAAAAATGCCGGTATTTTGCTGGCCCGCAAGAATTTCGGTTGCGGCAGTTCGCGCGAACATGCCCCCTGGGCTTTGGGTCAATATGGATTTCGTGCAGTGATTGCCCCGAGTTTTGCCGACATATTTTTCAATAATTGCTACAAAAACGGACTATTGCCGATTGTGCTGACCGAGCAGCAGGTCGATCACCTCTTTAATGAGACCTTGGCCTTTAATGGCTATCAGCTCACCATTGATTTAGAGGCGCAAGAGGTGATTGCCCCAGATAATCGCCGCTATTCCTTTGAAATCGATGGATTTCGTAAATACTGCCTACTCAATGGCCTAGACGATATTGGCCTTACTCTGAAAAATGCCGATAAAATAAAGGCATACGAAGCAGAGCGCGTGCTGCGGATGCCTTGGCTTGCTACCCAGCTACCGTAAAAACAGCCTCGCACTGGCTAATTAATCCTTTTTAAAGGCTTGTCATGAAAATTGCAGTATTGCCGGGCGACGGTATTGGCCCGGAAATTGTCGCTGAGGCGGTCAAAGTCCTCAAGGCATTAGGTCCAAAATTTGATCTGGAAGAGGCTCCCGTTGGCGGAGCAGCGTATGACCTTGCAGGTCACCCTTTGCCGCCAGCGACCTTGGATTTAGCGAAAAGTGCCGATGCCATCTTGTTTGGCGCTGTTGGTGACTGGAAATACGACACCTTAGCGCGTGAATTACGTCCGGAGCAAGCCATCCTGGGTTTGCGTAAACACTTGGCGTTGTTTGCTAATTTCCGTCCCGCGATTTGCTATCCCGAGTTAACTGCCGCATCCAGTTTGAAGCCAGAAATTGTAGGTGGCTTGGACATCTTGATTGTGCGTGAACTCAATGGTGATATTTACTTTGGTCAGCCGCGTGGTATTCGTACTTCAGAGCATGCTCTGTTTAAGGGTGCGCGTGAAGGATTTGACACCATGCACTATAGCGAGCCCGAGGTAATCCGAATCGGTAAGGTAGCGTTTGAGGCGGCACGCAAGCGCAGTAAAAAAGTATGCAGCGTGGATAAAGCCAACGTACTGGAAACATCGCAGCTTTGGCGCGATGTGATGACCAAGCTAGCCGCCGACTATCCCGATGTCGAGTTATCCCATATGTACGTCGATAATGCAGCCATGCAACTCGTCAAAGCACCTAAGGCCTTTGATGTCGTGGTCACTGGCAATCTATTTGGCGACATCCTCTCGGATGAGGCTGCGATGCTCACTGGCTCCATTGGAATGTTGCCGTCCGCATCTTTAGATAAGAACAACAAAGGCTTGTATGAGCCGAGTCACGGCTCCGCTCCCGATATTGCTGGAAAAGGGGTTGCCAATCCATTGGCAACGATTCTTTCTGCAGCCATGATGCTGCGTTACTCCTTGGGCATGTCTGGAGAGGCAGATCGAATTGAAAAAGCAGTTCAGAAGGTATTGCAGCAGGGCTTACGCACAGCCGACATTTACACTGAAGGGACCCAGCGGGTATCCACAGTGCAAATGGGCGATGCGGTAGTGGCAGCACTAGCGTAATTGATTGATATAGGAAGGTAAGGCATTCGTAATTTTATGGCAACACATCAAACATCAAACTCTACAAACGCACCCCTAGTCGGATTGGTCGGCTGGCGTGGTATGGTGGGCAGCGTTCTCATGGATCGCATGTTGGCGGAGGGCGACTTTGATTTGATCGAGCCTGTATTTTTTAGTACTAGCAATGCTGGCGGCGATGTTCCTGCAATCAATGGTCGCAACATCACTAAAAGCGAAACGAAGTTACAAGACGCCAATGACGTTAAGGCACTAGCTCGCTGCGACATTATTCTGACCTGTCAAGGCGGGGACTACACCAAGGCTATTTTTCCAGCACTACGAGCGGCTGGATGGCAGGGCCATTGGATTGATGCTGCCAGCGCACTGCGCATGAATGATGATGCAGTCCTCGTGTTAGATCCAGTCAATCGACCCGTGATTGATCGTGCATTGGCTGCGGGTGGCAAGAATTGGATTGGCGGCAATTGCACCGTAAGCTTGATGATGATTGCCATGGGCGGGTTACTTAAAGCCGATGTGGTGGAATGGATTAGCGCCATGACCTATCAAGCCGCCTCTGGTGCTGGTGCACAAAACATGCGTGAGTTGCTTTTGCAAATGGGCGCATTGCGGGATAGCGTGAACACCGAATTGAATGACCCGGCCTCCTGGATTTTGGATATTGATCGCAAGATCTCGGCAACCATGCGCTCGGCTGAGTTTCCAACCAAGAACTTCCGTAACACGGCCTTGGCTGGCAGCTTGATTCCTTGGATTGATGTGCCAGTCGAAAATGGCCAAACGAAAGAGGAGTGGAAGGGCGGCGCAGAATGCAACAAGATTCTAGGGCGCCCCCCTTTTAGAACGCCGGGAAGCATTCCGATTGATGGCATTTGTGTGCGCGTTGGCGCCATGCGCTGCCACTCGCAAGGCTTGACGATCAAGTTAAAGAAGGACATTCCCTTGGCTGAGATTGAAGCCATGCTAGCGAAGGACAATGCGTGGGTCAAAGTGGTACCCAATGAACGCGAGGCAACGGAGCGCGAATTATCTCCCGCCAAAATCAGCGGCACCCTAACGGTACCGATCGGACGACTGCATAAGTTGGCCATGGGACCGGAATACTTGGGCGCCTTTACGGTTGGCGATCAACTGCTGTGGGGCGCTGCCGAACCGTTGCGCCGCATGCTACGCATCTTGTTGGAACGCTAAAGATGCATGCGCCTGTCCCCGCTCGCTTACTGCATGGCCTAGCGGGGATCATTGCTGGCATTTTCATTGCTTGGAGCGCAACGGCGGGCGCAATTTCATTAGGTACGCCCAGGGTGCTGTCGCAGCCTGGTCAGCCCATTCGGGCCGAAATTCCATTGCGTGCATCGGCCGCAGATCAAGAGCAGTTGAGTAATGTGCAAGTGATCAATGGGAATAAGGCTGACTACGAGCGCCTTGGCATTTCTTCTGCGATAGTGGAGCTTGAGCCACAGCTACGGATTGATCGCCGCGATGGCAATCGCAGCGTGATTGTGCTGGAGACCGCAAAGCCCATTAGTTCTGAGCGGCTGAATCAAGATCCATTCATTGATCTGTTGGTTAGCTTGCAATGGTCTTCCGGCCAGATCACCAAAAATTACACCTTACTATTGGGTGATCCTAGCCAAGTCACAGTGCGCCCTGGTCAAACCTTAAGCGAGATTGCAGCGCAGATGGCGCCTCTTCTCGACGGCGCTACCTTAGATCAAACCATCATGGCATTGTATAAAGCCAATCCCGACGCATTT
>CALRRC020000023.1:0-7388 GCA_943370515.1 Erythrobacter sanguineus
CCGCAAAGAAGATCCCAACTACGGCGCTACGGTTTAAGCAACTCGCCTTTTGAGTGCGGCCATGATTCTGGTGGTCGCGCCCTGGTAATGTGCGGCATACCGCAAAGCCGCCTCCCTCATTACTTGGCGCTGCTGTTTATCCTGCAGTATGCGATTCACCGCAACTGTCAATGCAGCCGAAATTGATCCGCTACCATCCACCCGCATTGCAGCACCGCAGTCAATTGCATCTTTGCTTGCCTGCTGAAAGTTAAAGGTGTGCTCCCCCAGCAGAACAGGACAGCCTGCAGCACAGGCTTCAATCAAGTTTTGCCCGCCGAGTGGCATGAGGCTTCCGCCCATCACCACGAGATCGGATGCGCTGTAATACAAGGGCATCTCACCCATCGAATCGCCGAGCACCACTGCCACTGCAGGGTCAGCTAACGTGTGCAAACCAGCGGCGTTCAGGCCGCCTTCAGAACGGCGCAATACAGTCAGCCCGAAAGCGCGAATAAGCTCGGCCACTTCAGCAAAGCGCTCCGGGTGGCGTGGCACGATACACAACAATGGCTGTGGCGTTGATGTTGAAGCCGATTCCTCAGCATGCATTTGAAGTACTGCTTGCCAGGCCTCCAGAATGATTGCTTCTTCGCCTTCACGGGTGCTGGCAGCGCAAACCATCAGGCGATGGTTTTTTTCTAGATGCGCACGCCATGCGAGGCCGGCTTCAACTAGGGCGGGGTTTAACACTACATCAAACTTCAGATTACCAACGACCTCACAATGCCTTACGCCCAGCCCCCGATAACGCCCTGCATCGAGTTCGGTCTGCGCCAAAATACCGGCGAATGCCTGAAACAAAGAACGGCCTGCATTGCCAAAGCGAGCAACGCGGTGCGCACTGCGCTCGGATAAACGGGCGTTGATTAAATAGACCGGCAATTTGATTTCGGCAGCACGAAACACAATCGTTGGCCATGCCTCGGTTTCCATAAACAAACCCAAGCTTGGCTTTGCTGCTTTTAAAAACCGCTCCACCGACCAGCAGAGGTCATAGGGCAAATACACTTGCTGCAAATGACCCTGCGCAATCGCATCGGCAAAAATGGCAGCGCCAGTACGCCGCCCATTGGGCGTCATGCACGTCAGCAAAATGGATTTGCCCTCTTGCAAATAGGCTTCAATCAGGGGCTGAGCTGCTCTGGTTTCTCCCACGGATACAGCATGTATCCAAATAGCTCCCGGCCGAATGCGTAGACCAAAACCAAACCGCTCCGCAATCGCTTGGCGGTAGCCGGGGTCCTTGCGACCTCGCCACCATAGCCGCAGCAATACCATTGGCAGTAGAAGATGCCATCCCAGTTGGTAAAAGGCAAACCAGAGCCAAGGGCGATTTACCGTCGACTGCGGCAATGCAGGCTCTGGGCTCGTTGGCGTCACTTTTTGAGGCGCTGTGTCAACTCGACTGCTTTGCCCAGATAACTGGATGGCGTCATTTCCAGTAGGCGGGCTTTTGCATCTTCCGGAATCGCCAAGCCCCGAATAAAGACCTGCAGATCTGCTTGATTAATCCCTTTGCCACGGGTCAATTCTTTTAATTGCTCGTAGGGATTTTCGATGCCGTAACGGCGCATCACCGTTTGCACTGGCTCCGCCAAAACCTCCCAGCACGCGTCAAGATCGGCTGCAATCGCTGCCGCATTGACTTCGAGCTTGCCAATGCCGCGCATGGCGCTGTCGTAAGCCAAAATACTGTGCCCAAATGCAGGACCCAAATTACGCAAGACGGTGGAGTCGGTTAAGTCACGCTGCCAGCGTGAGAGCGGTAACTTTTCAGCGAGGTGGCGCAAGAGTGCATTAGCAACGCCCAGATTACCTTCGGAGTTTTCAAAATCAATCGGATTGACTTTGTGCGGCATGGTCGACGAACCAATTTCACCGGCCTTGGTGCGCTGCTTGAAGTAACCCAAAGAGATATAGGCCCAAAAGTCGCGGTCCATATCGAGCAAGATGGTGTTGGCACGCGCAATCGCATCAAACAACTCCGCCATGCCATCGTGTGGCTCAATCTGAATCGTATAGGGATTGAACTGCAAGCCAAGGCGCTGCTCCACGACTTCGCGCGCGAAGCCCTCCCAATCAAAATCGGGGTAAGCAGATAGGTGTGCGTTGTAATTGCCAACCGCGCCATTCATTTTGGCGAGTAAAGGTACTGCAGCGATCGCTGCGATCGCACGCTCTAATCGTTTAGCTATATTGGCAATCTCTTTACCCAGGGTAGTAGGCGATGCGGGCTGGCCGTGCGTGCGCGAGAGCATCGGTACCGTAGCATTGGCAAGAGCTAACTCCGTTAAAGCATCGTGGATTTTGCGCAGCTGGGGTAGCAATACGGTATCGCGCGCACCGCGCAGCATCAAGCCATGCGCCGTATTGTTGATGTCTTCCGAAGTGCAGGCAAAGTGAATGAACTCGCTTGCTTTAAGCAAGTCAGGACGGCCCGATACTTTTTCTTTTAGAAAGTATTCCACTGCCTTCACATCATGATTGGTGACTGCCTCGATTTCTTTAATGCGCTGCGCATCGGCATCGGTAAAGGCATTTGCTAAGGACAATAAAAAATCCGCATCGGCCTTAGAAATGGCTGGCACATCCGCAAGGCCGGAAGAACCCAAAGCCAAGAG
The DNA here is from genome assembly GCA_943370515.1 of Erythrobacter sanguineus. GTDB lineage: Bacteria > Pseudomonadota > Gammaproteobacteria > Burkholderiales > Burkholderiaceae > Polynucleobacter. The sequence continues at coordinate 2,664 of CALRRC020000023.1, forward strand.
CCAATGAATCTCTACAAAGACGCGTTGCTTCATGAAGGCAGACTCGGATAGCCAGGGCCTTAGTGCATCTAGCTTACTGGCGTAGCGCCCATCGAGTGGGGATAAGGCGTTTAAAGTGCTAATCGGTTGGCTCACGGTCCTGCCTTTTTGGGGTGTAATCGTTAAGACCCTATTTTAAAGCGTTATTGGGTCTCACCCTCCTGACGCGGCTATACTCCAACGTTATGAAAATTATTGGTTCAGTCACAAGCCCCTATGTCCGTAAAGTACGGATCGTCCTAGCCGAAAAGAAGATCGAGGCCGATTTTGTCCTCGAAAATGTCTGGGCCCCAGAAACCACCATTAGCCAAACCAACCCCCTCGGCAAGATTCCCTGCCTGGTGATGGACGATGGCAGTGCTATTTTTGATTCACGGGTCATTGTGGACTACGTCGATACCTTGAGCCCCGTTGGTAAATTAATTCCGGCTGATGGTCGTGAGCGTGCCGCGGTTAAAACCTGGGAAGCATTGGCGGATGGGCTCTTGGATGCTGGCATTTTGGCAAGGCTAGAAGCAACCTGGCGGCCCGCAGAGCAGCAAAGTCCTGCTTGGATTGAGCGCCAAATGAGCAAAATCGATGCGGCCCTCAGAAGTATGTCGATTGGCCTGGGTGAATCCAATTACTGCCACCATAATCAATTTGGCCTAGCCGATATTGCGGTGGGTTGCGCTTTGGGTTACCTGGACTTTCGCTTTCCATCCGTGGATTGGCGCACGCCCTTCCCGAACCTAGAGCGCATCTACCAAGGGCTCATGCAGCGGCAGTCTTTTCAAGATACGGCCCCACCAGCAGCCTAAGGTTTAAGGGCTCGAGGTACTTATTCTGGGCTCGCAGAAATAATCCCGCCGCCCAAACAAATTTCGCCGTCATACACCACCGCGGACTGACCAGGGGTCACGGCCCACTGCGAATCCATAAATTGCAGAGCGAATCCAGCAGATGCAATCGCAAGCGTGCAATTGGCATCCGTTTGGCGATAGCGTGTTTTGGCTGCATAGGCTCCAGCCAGCGGAGCGGAGCCACTAATCCAGCTGCTATCAATTGCATTTAAATGCTGACTGCATAACCAGGGATGTTCGTGGCCTTGCGCAACATACAAGATATTACTCGCCATGTCTTTGCGCGCCACATACCAGGCATCACCATTGCCATCTTGGCTACCGCCAATCCCAATCCCTTTGCGCTGACCGAGCGTAAAGAACGCCAAGCCCATGTGCTCGCCAACGGTCTTGCCATCTGGGGTTTTAATCGGGCCTGGGGTAGTGGGCAGGTAGCGATTCAAAAATTCCCGAAACGGTCGCTCACCAATAAAACAAATGCCAGTCGAATCTTTTTTACGTGCGTTTGGTAAACCAATTTGGTCAGCCAACTTGCGTACTTCGGTCTTGGCCATTTCGCCGAGTGGAAACATCACCTTGGCTAGCTGCTGCTGACTCAGACGGTGCAAAAAGTAACTTTGATCCTTACTGGCGTCTAACCCCTTTAGTAGCTGAACGCCTTCCACGGTGTGCCTTGCGCGGGCGTAGTGCCCAGTGGCGATGGCATCTGCACCCAAGGCCATGGCGTGGTCTAAAAAGGCCTTAAATTTGATTTCGGCATTGCACAGGACGTCGGGATTGGGGGTACGGCCGGAGCTGTATTCACGCAAGAATTCAGCAAAAACCCGCTCCCGGTACTCTGCAGCAAAGTTCACTGCCTCTACGTCGATCCCAATCAAGTCAGCAACCGAGACCACATCAAGCCAATCTTGGCGGCTGGAGCAATACTCGCTGTCATCGTCGTCTTCCCAGTTCTTCATAAAAAGTCCAATAACTTCAAAGCCTTGCTGTTTTAAAAGCCAAGCCGTTACGGACGAATCCACGCCCCCAGACATCCCCACCACGATTTTTGAGGGCTGAGACAGCGGAATTGCGGAAGATTGAAGGTCGAGCATTGAAAAATGAGAGAATTACACTTAAGTTACCGGTTCCCCATTGTAAAAGTCTTATGTTGGATACACACCAATTAAAAGAAATTACGAACTCAATGGGTAAGTGAGCTCACAAGGCCAAGCTACTTTAACTAATACCGCTTTTCTAAATTATTTGCTTTCGGAGACATGCCATGCGCATTGGAGTGCCACTAGAAACCAGACCAGGGGAAACTCGGGTTGCAGCCACACCGGAGACGGTCAAAAAGCTGATCAGCCAAGGTCATCAATTTATTATTCAATCGGGTGCTGGTAACGGTGCCAGTGTCCCAGATTCAGCCTATGAAGCCGTTGGCGCTACCATTGGTAGTGCTGCCGACGCCTTTGCGGCGGAGATGGTGCTCAAGGTTCGCGCCCCTCAAGCCGCCGAACTCAAACAAATCAAATCGGGTGCCGTACTCATTGGCATGCTCGATCCATTTGATAACGAGGCGATTGCAGCCATGGCCAGCCAAGGCATTACTGCCTTTGCCCTTGAGGCAGCGCCACGCACCACACGCGCCCAAAGTATGGACGTACTGTCTTCCCAAGCCAACATTGCCGGCTACAAAGCCGTGATGATTGCCGCTAACGAATACCAGCGCTTTATGCCCATGCTGATGACCGCTGCAGGCACTGTCAAAGCAGCGCGCATACTCATTTTGGGTGCTGGCGTTGCGGGCCTGCAAGCCATTGCTACAGCCAAGCGCTTAGGCGCCGTGATTGAAGCATCCGATGTGCGCCCTGCTGCAAAAGAACAAATCGAATCGCTCGGCGCTAAGTTTGTCGATGTGCCCTTCGAGACCGATGAAGAGCGCGAGATTGCTAAAGGCGTCGGCGGCTATGCCCGCCCCATGCCAGAGTCGTGGATGAAACGTCAAGCTGCTTTGGTTGCTGAGCGTGCTATGCAAGCGGACATTGTGATTGCGACTGCCTTAATTCCAGGGCGCAAACCGCCTGTCTTATTGCACAGCGAGACCGTAGCCAAGATGAAGCCTGGTTCAGTCGTCATTGATTTGGCCGCAGGCCGTGGTGAAAACGGTTCTGGCAATTGCCCCCTCACACGCGCCGATCAAATCGTCGATGCGAATGGCGTGAAGATTGTTGGTCATACGAATTTACCCAGCATGGTTGCGGCAGATGCATCAGCACTCTACGCGCGCAACGTCCTGGACTTTATGAAACTCATCATCAATAAAGAAGCGCAGTTGGCTATTCCTGCTGCTGCCGATGATGACATTGTTGCAGCCTGCCTCATGTGTCGTGATGGCCAAGCTGTCCGTACCAATTAATTATTGAAGGAATGATCATGGATGCAGCTGCAATTCAAAGTATTCTTACGGTCCAAAACATTACGGTGTTTGTGCTGGCCATTTTTGTGGGCTACCACGTGGTTTGGAACGTCACGCCCGCATTGCATACGCCCTTAATGGCGGTGACCAATGCCATTTCTGGAATTATCATCGTCGGTGCTTTGTTACAAACCGAAGTCATCAATGGCGATGAAATCACCCTCACCAGCTTGATTGGCGCACTGGCCGTCTTCCTCGCCTCGATAAACATTTTTGGTGGCTTTATGGTCACTCGGCGCATGCTGGAAATGTTTAAAAAGAAGGCTCCTAAAAACGAAGCCGCTGGCACAAAGTAAGAGAACCCCATCATGTCTAATATCACAGCGATTTCATATCTCATTTCTTCGGTGCTCTTTATCCTCGCGTTGCGGGGTTTATCGTCACCGACCACCTCGCGTCAAGGTAACGTGTATGGAATGGTCGGCATGCTGCTCGCCGTCATTACTACATTCTTGATTCCTACATTTAAGCCCGTCTATTGGCTGATTGGCGTTGCCATTGTTGCTGGCGCAATCATCGGTTCGATTGCCGCTAAACGCGTGCAAATGACCAAGATGCCTGAGCTGGTTGCCTTAATGCACTCCTTTGTTGGTCTATCAGCCGTATTGATTGCGATTGCAGCGGTAATCAACCCAGCCCAAGACCACTCGGGCGCGCAGAAGATCGAACTCTTCATTGGTGCTTTCATTGGTGCGATTACCTTTACTGCCTCGATCATTGCTTTCGGTAAGCTGTCCGGTAAAGTCAGCGGCAAGCCAGTGACTTTCTCTGGCCAGCACATGCTGAACCTGATTCTTGCCATATTGATGGTTGCGGCTGGAGTGGTGTATTTCTTAACCGACAGCCATGCGGCCTTCCTGGCGATGTGCGCAGTAGCTTTGGTACTCGGTGTAACCTTGATCATCCCCATTGGTGGTGCTGATATGCCAGTGGTGGTGTCGATGCTCAATAGCTATTCGGGCTGGGCGGCTGCGGGTATTGGCTTTACGCTCAATAACCCAGTCTTGATTATTGCTGGCGCCTGCGTTGGCTCCTCGGGTGCAATTCTGTCTTACATCATGTGTAAGGCGATGAACCGCTCAATCATCGCGGTTTTGCTCGGCGGCTTTGGCGCTGAGGCAGCCGCTGGTGGTGACGATGATGGCGCTCCCAAGAACTATAAATCGGGCTCAGCTGAAGATGCGGCATTTTTAATGACTAATGCCGATACCGTCATCATTGTTCCAGGCTACGGCTTGGCAGTGGCCCGCGCGCAACATGCACTCAAAGAGTTAACCGAGAAGTTGACGCACCACGGCGTAACGGTGAAGTATGCAATTCACCCGGTTGCCGGACGGATGCCAGGCCATATGAACGTATTACTGGCGGAAGCCGAAGTGCCCT
>CALRRC020000024.1:0-7232 GCA_943370515.1 Erythrobacter sanguineus
GTAACAAATGACTGCGCCCCGAGCCGGGCGCTCCCCACCAATAAATCCAGCGGTGGTTTAGGGAGTTTGCATCGATTGTCGCCGGAATCGCTGTGAATGCAGACCACTGTTCAGTGATTTTTTGTAGCGCAGAAATCAGGCCACGATCACCGCCGGGCAAAAAATTACCCAAACTTGCTTGATGCGTACGACCGAGGTCTAAGGCAAATTGCCGTGGCAGGGCGCTAGAACTCATTTACCTTGGTACCAGCTGCTCTTGATATACAAAGACCAGCCAAATTGAATGAGTACCAAACTGACGGCGCTGGCGGGTAGTGCGAGCAAGACGCCAAAAAACCCAAAGAGCTTGCCAAAAATAATTAAGGCGAACAAAACGGCGACGGGATGCAGGCCAATGCGCTCACCCACTAGTCGCGGCGTCAGAAAAAAGCCTTCCAAAAACTGGCCGACGCCAAATATAGCGAGAACCCAAAGCAACTCAGCGCCAAAGCCAAATTGCAGGATTGCCGACAAAATACCAATGCTGAGTCCCAAGGTGATGCCAATGTAGGGAATGATGATCATCAGGCCAGTAAATACACCCAAGGCAATCGCGCCGTCCATCCCAACGAAGCTCAGACCAATGCTATAAAAAGTCGCCATCACCAAAATCACCATAATCTGTCCGCGCAGGTATTGCGATAGCAGTCCATCGGTATGCATGCAGAGATGGCGTGCGGTATGCGCAAAGCGGGGAGGAATGAATCCCTCCAGCAGTTTGAAAAAGTGATTCCAGTCAATTAAGAGATAAAACAAGACAAACAAAATCAAAATGAGATTAACAAAGCCATGCACGACTGAGCTACCCGATAAAAGAATCGTGTCGAGCGTAGAGCTGACTAAGGCATCGGCATTTGTGCTGAGGTGACTTGTTACTTTTTGCGTCACGGTTTCTCGGAGCGCAGCCCAATCAAACTGAATGTGGTGTTCAGCCAAGGTTGGCTCTAACCACGCCTGGGTGTTTTGTACCCAAATAGGCAGTTTCGTTTTAATGAGGGGAATTTCATGGCCAAGGAGATTCACCAGTAGCATGAAGAGTCCAGTGACGAGGCTCAGGCCAAAAATAATCGTCAAGGTCGCTGCAAAGGCGCGGGGGACGTGCAGACCCTCCAGCCTGCTTGCTACGGGTCGTAGGGCATAGGCAAGAATAAAAGCAGCCAAAAAAGGGGTAAAAATTTCTGCCATGGGGCATTGATCCTCTAGAATTCAATGATTCTACCGATCAACGCATGCTTTTACCTTATTTCCAAACGGCCCCCCATGAGCTCCTCCCCTAATTCCCAAGCCCAAAGCCTCTCGTACCGCGATGCTGGCGTTGATATTGATGCTGGCGATGCCTTGGTTGACCGAATCAAGCCATTGGCCAAGAAAACCATGCGCGAGGGTGTGCTGGCTGGTATTGGGGGTTTTGGCGCCCTGTTTGAGGTGCCCAAGCGCTATAAGGAGCCGGTATTGGTATCGGGTACGGACGGCGTGGGTACCAAACTCAAATTGGCATTCGAATGGAATCGCCATGACACCATTGGCCAAGATTTAGTCGCGATGAGCGTCAATGACATTTTGGTACAGGGTGCAGAACCCCTCTTTTTTCTGGATTACTTTGCCTGCGGCAAGCTGACAGTGGATACCGCAGCAACGGTGGTTGGCGGCATTGCAACTGGCTGTGAATTAGCTGGCTGCGCCCTGATTGGCGGCGAGACCGCGGAAATGCCCGGCATGTATCCCGATGGTGAATACGATTTAGCCGGTTTTGCTGTTGGCGCCGTTGAAAAATCCAAGATCATTAATGGCAGCCGGATTGTGCCGGGCGATGTCATTTTGGCCTTAGGCTCGAGTGGTGCTCACTCCAACGGCTATTCCTTGGTGCGAAAGATCATTGAGCGTGCAGGCGCAAAGCCAAGCGATGATATTGGCGGACGTCCTTTGATTGATGTGGTGATGGCGCCTACCGAAATCTACGTTAAGCCATTATTGAAGCTCATTGGCGAAGTCGATGTGAAGGGCATGGCCCACATTACTGGCGGTGGATTGGTGGATAACGTGCCCCGGGTTTTGCCAGAACATACTCAGGCTGTTTTGCATCGCGACAGTTGGGCTCTGCCCGATTTATTCCGTTGGCTGCAAATGAAAGGCGGCGTGGTTGATGCAGAGATGGTTCGCGTCTTTAATTGCGGCATTGGTATGGTGGTTGTTCTAGCGAAAAGCGAAGCGGATAAAGCCCTCGCCTCACTTCAAGAGCAGGGCCTAAAAGCATGGGTCGTGGGCGAGGTGGTTGAGCGCGCACCGAATGCAGCGCAAACGATTGTTATTTAATCGAGCTCAGCTCTTCTAAGCAGTATTGCAGCGCTGCCGGTAGGCCACTTGCATCAAACGGATTAAATACAGTTCGGCCCTCAATTGCCCTGAGCCAGGTCAGTTGGCGTTTTCCTAGTTGCCGCGTTGCTGCTAATGCCTTGTAACGCATTTGTTCTGCGTTGATCTGCCCCTCTAAATACTCCCACGCTTGACGGTAACCGACTGCGCGCATTGAGGGTAGGTCGGCATGGATACCTGGATGGGCGCGAAGCAAACGCACTTCATCAATCAATCCAGCCTTGAGCATGCCATCAAAGCGATTCTCTAAATTGTGATGCAATTGCGCTCGCTCACTGGGTTCTAAAGAAACCAAGCGAAGCCAGCTCGGAATTAATGAACCCGCGCGACCGTCCTCGCTGGGTGATTCCGCAAGCCAGGCCGACATCGGTTTGCCGGTGGACTGCACGACCTCAAGGGCGCGCTGAATGCGCTGCGAATCATTGGGCTCTAGGCGTGCCGCTGTAATCGGATCAACTGCCATTAATTTGGTATGCATGGCTGGCCAACCGAGTGCCTTACCTTGGGCATCCAGGCTTGCTCGAATGACCGGGTCTGCTGGCGGAAGGCTAGAAAGGCCATAAGCAAACGCACGCCAATAGAGCATGGTGCCGCCGACGATGACGGGTACATTACCCCGTTCCCGAATTTCAATGACGAGCCGCGCTGCGTCGCTTGCAAACCGTGCTGCAGAGTAGGCTTCGGTTGGATCGAGAATGTCGATGAGGTGATGTTTTACTGCTGCACGCTCCGCTAGGGTGGGTTTAGCACTGCCAATGTCCATACCCCGATAGACCAGTGCAGAGTCCATGCTGATGAGTTCAATCGTGATGTTTCGCGCCTGTGCTGCGTCTGCGAGCAACATGGCGAGGTGGGTCTTACCAGATCCAGTAGGACCTGCTATCGACAATAGGGGCTGTGAATGCAATTCAGTCGGCATGGCGAGTGGAATGCAATCGTTTTAATCTTAGCGAGCTTGGCTTTCGAGGGTAGCAATGTGGTTACGAATCTCTTCCGCATCGCTCGCCTCGGGCGCTTCACTAATGTAGTGCTGCATGTCCTGCAGAGCCGGACGTACGTATTCCAGTTGGGCAAAAATAAGGCCGCGATCGCGCACTTCTTCGATGGCGTCGGGCAACAAGATCACCAAGCGCTCCTGAACGCCAAGCAAGCGTTCCCAGCGTTCATGTTCGGTATAAATTAATTTGAGGTTACGCAAAAAGCGCGAGAGGATTTCTCGGCTACTCGAGGCGCGCAAGAAAATACTCAAAGGAAGTGCAGTCTCGCCCCGATAACCCTTAGCATCGAGGTAGGGATCAAGCATCGCCTGCAACTCATCTTTAGAGTAGGTTGCACCATTGAGCGGATCCATGATGATTTCACCTTGAGGTAAGGAGACGCGCATCATGAAGTGATTCGGAAATGAGACCCCACGAATCTTCAAACCAATTTGCTGACCCAGCTCCATCATCAGAATCGCAAGCGAAATCGGAATGCCGCGACGACTTTCCATTACGTGGTGCAGATACGAATTCTCGGGTGCATAAAAGTCATTTGCGTTTGGACCAAACCCCAGCTCGGTATAAAAGAAATGCTTGAGCAGTTGCAGGCGTTGTACTTGCGATGTATCGGGAGTGATGCGTTTTTTTAGCTTGCTACCTAGGGCATCAATTTCATCGAGCGTGTGTTGCACATCCAAATCTGGAAAAGCATGCTGCGCAACCGCAATCGCCGATTCAGTCAGAGGAAAATGATCATCCTCGGCAACGAGGGACGTGAAGTAATCAAGTTGGCGTGTAGGCATATGGTCTATTTTGCATGACGCCGAAAATGCTGCCAGCGAATACCCACAAGCCAAAGGGCTATGAAGTAAACCACAGCAGCACCCAGAATCCAGGCAGCTAATAAACCAACCCGTGTCCATGGCTCACTCTGCATGGCGATCCACTGGTGCAGGTTGGCGCCATAGTAGAGCAGTAGCGATAAAGGGATCAATGCGATACCAAGCTGTATGAGGTATTTGGTCCAGCCAAAACCGGCTGCAATGGCCCCGCGCCGGTGTAAACCAATCCACAGTAGGGCTGCATTTAGGCAGGCGCCTAGACCAACGGAAAGCGCTAGGCCGGTATGGCCCAATAAAGGTACCAACACAATATTGGCTAACTGGGTTGAGATCAGCACCAGTAAAGCAATCCGCACGGGCGTACGAATGTCTTGGCGCGCATAAAACCCAGGCGCCAAAATTTTGATCAGAATCAGCCCAATCAGTCCAACGCCATAGGCGGCAAGTGCCTGCTGAGTCATCACGACATCGAGTGCGGTAAAGCGACCATAGTGGTACAGCACCGCAGCAATGGGCTCGCCAAATAACAAAAGGGCAATTGCGCAGGGCGCGGCCAGTAAGAAGGTGAGTTGCAATCCCCAGACTAAAAGCTCGCTCGCTTGTTTTGTGTCTTGCTGGGCATTGGCTCGACTCAGGCTAGGTAGCAATACAGTACCTAGCGCCACACCCAGCAACGCAGTCGGAAATTCCATCAGGCGGTCGGCATACGACAACCAAGAGACGCTGCCGGTTTGTAAGCGAGAGGCAATATTCGTATTGATGACTAAGGAGATTTGCGCAACTGATACGGCAAAGACAGCCGGCCCCATGAGTTTTAATACGCGGCGTGCATCGGGGTTTAGCCAAGCACTCCGAATGGCTTGAGGCAGGATGCCGATGCGTGGTAGCAAGCCAAGCTTTCGGAGTGCAGGAATTTGAATCGCCAATTGCAACACGCCGCCTACCAGCACGCCGAATGCAAGGGCATAAATCGGTTGATCGAGTTGGGGTGCAAGCCAAAGCGCACTGCCAATTAATGCCAAGTTCAGCAAAACCGGGGTGAAGGCTGGAATCGCAAAGCGCTGAAAGGTATTGAGAATGCCTGCCGATAGCGACACCATCGAAATCAGACCAATGTAGGGAAACATGATTTGGGTCATGACCACACTGGCTTCATAAGCGGGGCTGCCGCTAAAGCCGGTGGCAATCGCCAAAATGAGGAGCGGGGCGCCAATAATGCCTAAGGCCACGGTCAGCAAAAGGGCCCAAAAGAGGAGGGTGGCCACTGCATTAATCAGGGTTTTGGACTGGGCGGGATCATCCTTGCTGGAAACTTCCCCCAAAATCGGCACAAATGCCTGGGAAAATGCCCCTTCGGCAAACAGCCTGCGGAGCAGATTGGGAAGCCGAAAGGCCACATTAAAGGCGTCTGTCCACTCGGAGGCCCCAAAATTCCGGGCAATCAGGGTTTCGCGTAAAAGCCCTGTAATGCGGGATAGCATGGTGAAGGAGCTAACCTTGGCGGCAGCGGAGAGCAGGTTCATGGGTCGATTTTCACCTATTTATCAGGCAACTGGGCTTTTTAACTGCTTTCAGGTAAAATCTTGGGTTTTGGTGAGCTGACTAAAGAAATCCGCAAGAAAACCCTCAAAAAGAGGATTTATCTTGTAAAGGCGATTTAATCAGTTTGCTATCGAACGATTTAACCCATTGAAATGATATAGGTAGGTTTAAACATGGCCAATACCGCACAGGCACGCAAGCGCGCCAGGCAAGCAGTAAAACAAAACGAGCACAACTCCGGTTTGCGCTCGAAGCTTCGCACTTCCATTAAGGCTGTGCGCAAAGCAATCGATACCGGCGATAAAGCAGCTGCTGCGAAAGTATTTGTCGCTGCACAAGCAACCATCGACAAAATTGCAGATAAGAAAATTGCACACAAAAATACTGCGGCTCGTCAAAAGTCCCGTTTGTCTGCTGCAATTAAGGCAATGGCAGCCTAAGACGTTTTTGTTGGTTTGGTAGTACCCAGCCATAGCCCGCTCCTTATTAGGGCGGGTTTTGCTTTTTAAGTATGGGCTTGTGATTTAGGTTCGAATTCGCACGCTTCCTCAATCGCCAAATCATTGTCTTTGGCAAAGTTGAGAACAAAGTCGAGGGCGCGTGGGTCGAGTTCATGCAGTCGGGTATCGATGACGACGCACTTGATCTGCGCTATTTGAACCGGCCTTGCATAGGGCGAATAGGTGAAGCGTGGATCCGCATGATCGCCTAGCGGCCTGAATGAGGCCATCACCCCGCAGAGCCGCTCGGCCCAATCACTCGGCCGAAATGGCTTACCGGATGATGTAACGCCTTGGATAAATAGTTTTTTGTGTTTCAAATGGATGGGTATTTTGGTTGGGGCATTCGTACCGCGTTACCCTATAGCTTAACAGTGTGGATTGCATGAAATCGACCCATTGATAAAGGCATCGTGTTTTGAAAATGAGATCAGTACAAACTCCTCGGAGAGCCTCATGAATACCTCCTTAGCAAAGCCCCAAGTGCCGGGCCAACTCAAGCATTATTTGCAATTCACTGATCTCACGCGCAGCGAATACGATTACCTCTTCGCACGCTCTGCTTGGCTCAAGACTAAATTCAAGAGTTATGAAACCTGGCATCCCTTGCACGATCGCACCTTGGCGATGATTTTTGAAAAACAGTCGACCCGAACGCGGTTGTCATTTGAAGCGGGAATTCACCAGCTAGGTGGTCATGCGGTTTACCTCAATACGCGCGATACCCAATTGGGTCGTGGCGAACCCGTCGAGGATGCCGCTCAAGTCATTTCTAGAATGACCGACATCATCATGATTCGGACCTTTGGGCAGGACATCATTGAGCGCTTTGCCGCAAAATCGCGGGTTCCAGTCATCAATGGCTTAACCAATGAATTTCATCCATGCCAAGTGTTAACCGACGTGTTTACCTTTGTCGAGGCGCGTGGACCGATTCAGGGCAAAACCGTGGCCTG
>CALRRC020000025.1:0-7135 GCA_943370515.1 Erythrobacter sanguineus
AACACGGAAATACAAAATGTCTTTTGGATCAAACTCAAAATCGAGCCATGAGCCACGATATGGAATGATGCGTGCGGAGAACAATAGCTTACCGGAGCTATGGGTCTTGCCCTTATCGTGCTCAAAGAATACGCCGGGTGAGCGATGTAACTGAGAAACGATTACGCGCTCGGTGCCATTGATCACAAAAGAGCCGTTTTCTGTCATGAGTGGAATTTCACCCATGTAGACTTCGCTCTCTTTTACTTCTTTTACTTTGGTAGGCGCTTCGCGATCATAAATAATCAAGCGAACTTTAGCGCGCAGTGCCGAGTGGTAGGTATAGCCGCGCTGCTGGCACTCTTTAACGTCAAAAGGCGGTTGCGACAATTGGAACGACACGTATTCCATCCGTGCGTAGCCATTGTTCGAAACAATAGGAAATGCAGACGTAAAGGCAGCCTGTAAGCCCTCATTGATGCGGGCGGCAGGCGATTTATCCGCCTGTAAGAATTTAGCGTAGGACTCCAGCTGCGTTGCGATCAGGTACGGAACCTGGTGATTATTTACGCGCTTAGCAAAGCTTTTACGGACTCGCTTGCGTTCGGTGAAGCTATAGTTCATTTCATCTCCGAATTCAGCGACTGAGCAAAGATTTGGCGGTTGGCCTCTACCAACCACTGGCGGACAACACTAAATCGCATGGATCCAGTGCCCGACCAAACTTGTCTTCTGCAGTCGTATCAGAAGGCAAACCCGATATCAATTAACGTACTGAAATGAAATCGGGTTTGACCTCTAAAGATCAAACCAAAATAAGCCGGGCCCTTAAATTCAGGGCGCCAGCCTATCTTTGTATTACTTAAGCTCTGACTTAGCGCCAGCTTCGTCGAGTTTCTTCTTGGCTTCTTCGGCAGTCTTTTTATCAACGCCTTCTTTAACTGGCTTTGGTGCACCATCAACCAAGTCTTTGGCTTCTTTGAGGCCAAGACCAGTAATTTCGCGAACTGCCTTAATAACGGCAACCTTGTTTGCGCCAGCCTCAAGAAGGTTAACGGTAAATTCGGTTTGCTCTTCAGCAGCTGCGCCACCGCCACCGCCCCCGGCTGGGCCTGCAACTGCCATTGCTGCTGCAGAAACGCCAAACTTCTCTTCAAATGCCTTAACGAGGTCATTCAGGTCCATTACAGACATGCTACCTACTGCTTCAATAATTTCTTCTTTGGTAATCGCCATTTTTAGCTCCTAATACTTAAATAGTTAGTCCAGCGCTTATTCAGCGGCAGGGGTTTGAACACTTGACTCTGCTCCAGCTTCTGGGCTTGCTGCAGGCTCAGCACTTGCTTCTGCGGCAGCTGCGGGAGCGGCTGCTTCAGCTACAGGTGCTGCCACGGGAGCAGGCGCTCCTTCGGCTTTTTGCGCTGCTACTGCGCCCAATACGCGAGCCATTGCAGAGACAGGTGCCAACATCACACCGAGTAACTGCGATAACAGCTCATCGCGGCTTGGAATTGTTGCCAGGGCTTTTACGCCTGCAACGTCGAGCAATTTGCCGTTGTAAAGGCCGGCTTTAATGACTAGCTGATCTTGCGTTTTGGCAAAGTTCTGCAAGACTTTTGCCGAAGCAATGGGGTCTGCGGAAATACCATAAATCAAGGGGCCAACCATCGAATCAGCAAGTGGCTCAAACTGGGTGCCTTGTGTTGCACGGCGCGCCAATGTGTTCTTCAATACGCGAAGATAAACACCTTGGTCACGTGCGCTAGCACGAAGCTTTGTCAATTGCTCGACTGGAATACCACGGTATTCAGCAAGCACGACGGTTTGGGCCGCCGCCAATTGAGCGCCGACATCAGCAACGATTGCTTTTTTGTCTTCTACATTCAAAGGCACGGTTTAACTCCATAAAAACCAACTGTTTCCAGTTGGGGTTACACACCAGCGTCTGATTAAACAATTACACAAGATCGTGAAATCGGTTTCAGGGTCGCCATCTGCGTTGGTCACTGCTTTCGCAACAATTAAGAGTCTATTTATCTTTCAATCAACAGACTCACCAACGGTCTTTGATGTTCGACTCTCGCTAATGCGAGCCAAGAGTCGACCCAAAGTTCTTTTTTTACAAACAGCTTATTGGGCCGCCTGCAGTGATGCTTGATCAACACGTACGCCTGCACCCATGGTGCTGCTTACGGCGACCTTCTTTAAATAGATGCCTTTTGATGCTGGTGGCTTCGCTTTATTGAGCGCCTCCAGCAATGCCATTAAGTTGCTCTTGAGCGCTGTTGGCTCAAAGGAGCGACGACCAATGGTAGCGTGCACAATGCCGGCTTTATCAACGCGGAACTGGACTTGACCAGCTTTTGCATTCTTCACAGCAGTTGCAACATCCGGCGTTACTGTGCCAACCTTTGGATTAGGCATCAAGCCGCGTGGACCTAAAACCTGACCTAAGGTGCCCACAATTTTCATGGTGTCAGGAGATGCGATCAAAATATCAAAGTCTATTTTTCCGGCTTTGATTTGTTCTGCTAAGTCTTCCATGCCAACAATTTCTGCGCCGGCTGCTTTGGCTTGTTCTGCCTTTTCGCCTTGAGCAAAAACTGCTACGCGAACATGCTTACCGGTACCCGCTGGCAATACCACTGCGCCACGAACCACTTGATCGGATTTTTTTGCATCAATGCCGAGCTGAACAGCAACGTCGATTGACTCATCGAACTTGGCTGTTGCGCACTCTTTGACGAGACTCAGTGCTTCGTCGAGTGGATAGAATTTATTTCGGTCAACCTTCGACTGAATTGCTTTTACGCGCTTAGAAATTTTCATTATCAGACTCCTTCCACAGTAATGCCCATGGAGCGGGCGCTTCCGGCAATGGTGCGCACAGCGGCATCCATGTTGGCTGCTGTTAAGTCAGGCATTTTTGCTTTGGCAATTTCTTCTGCCTGTGCGCGTGTAATTGTTCCAACCTTGTCAGTATGTGGACGTGGCGAACCTTTTTCAATCTTGGCCGCTTTCTTAATGAACACAGTCGCAGGAGGCGTCTTCATCACAAAGGTGAAGCTCTTGTCTGCAAACGCTGTGATCACAACTGGAATGGGGAGGCCTGGCTCCATGCTCTGCGTTTGCGCATTGAACGCTTTGCAGAATTCCATAATATTGAGGCCGCGCTGACCCAAGGCCGGGCCTACGGGTGGGGATGGATTTGCTTTGCCTGCAGGAATCTGCAGCTTAATAAAGCCAATAATCTTCTTTGCCATGTGTTGCTCCTGAAAGCGCGCCTAACCTCATTCGGAAAGACCGCTGTTGAGTAAACGCTTTGCTAGTTTTTGGCTTACTAGCTCCGCTCCTCGGTTATTGCTAACCACTTAAAACTTCCGCACTGCAAACAGGACTAAGTCCTTGTTTTTTACATCTTTTCTACTTGGCCGAACTCCAGCTCAACTGGGGTACCGCGGCCAAAAATTGTAACAGAAACGCGCAATCTTGACTTCTCATAATTGACTTCTTCTACGTTTCCGTTGAAGTCGGTAAATGGACCTTCTTTGACACGAACCATCTCACCCACCTCAAATAGCGTCTTGGGCTTGGGCTTATCAACCCCAGCCTGCATTTGGTCCATAATTTTGGTCACTTCTGCGGTTGAAATGGGGCTTGGGCGATTGCGCACACCACCAACAAAACCGGTTACTTTTGGTGTGTTTTTCACCAAATGCCACGATTCGTCGGTCATTTCCATTTCAATGAGCACGTATCCTGGGAAAAAACGGCGCTCGGTAACGGATTTTTGACCGGCCTTTATTTCCACCACTTCTTCGGATGGTACGAGGATACGGCCAAACTTATCGGTCATTTCAGAGCGCGCAATACGCTCCTCTAGGCCTTTTTTAACGCTTTTTTCCATTCCAGAGTAAGCATGGATAACATACCAGCGCATATTGCCGGTTGCCTGTGGATTCGTGGCTATTTCTGAATCGATCATTTTTTACTCACTTCCAGCCTAAAAATACTGAAAACACTAGCCATTCAATTAATTTGTCTGCAAGCCATAAGAAAAGGGACATGATCAGAACAAAGCCAAATACAACTAAGGTCATTTGGGTGGACTCGCGGCGCGTAGGCCACACCACTTTCTTTACTTCTTGCCATGAATCACCTGCGTACGCAATAAAACGGCGTCCGTCCGGTGAAATGGCCACAATTAAAATAGCCAGCGCAATACCACCAAACAGTACAGCCAAACGAATGACCATGGAATAGTCCACCAAGGTGTAATACAACACCAGGGCTGCGACAAGCAAAATGACGGCCAGGAATGTGATCCAGCCGCTCTTTTGTTCTGTTTGATTTAGCGATTGTTGCGACATAGTCTTTTCTATTTAACTGTGGCAGGGGCGGAGGGCATCGAACCCCCAACCTTTGGTTTTGGAGACCAACGCTCTGCCAATTGAGCTACACCCCTTTATCTTTTTTACTAAATTAAGCCAAAATCTTTGCTACCACGCCGGCGCCAACAGTACGGCCACCTTCACGGATCGCAAAACGCAAACCTTCTTCCATCGCGATTGGCGCGATGAGTTTGACGGTAATGCTGACGTTATCACCTGGCATCACCATCTCTTTGTCTTTTGGCAACTCGATCGAACCCGTTACGTCCGTAGTACGGAAGTAAAACTGGGGACGGTAGTTGTTAAAGAAGGGAGTATGACGGCCACCTTCGTCTTTACCTAAGATGTAAACCTCAGCGGTAAAGTGGGTGTGCGGTGTGATCGAGCCTGGCTTAGCCAATACTTGACCGCGCTCGACTTCTTCACGCTTAGTACCGCGCAATAAGATACCGACGTTATCGCCTGCTTGACCTTGGTCGAGGAGTTTGCGGAACATCTCAACACCCGTACAGGTGGTCTTTAAGGTTGGCTTGATGCCGATGATTTCAATCTCTTCACCGACTTTAACGATACCGCGCTCGATACGACCAGTTACTACCGTACCGCGGCCCGAGATCGAGAACACATCTTCTACTGGCATCAAGAAGGCGCCATCGATTGCACGCTCTGGTGTTGGGATAAAGGTATCTAAGGCTTCGGCCAATTTCATGATGGCTTCTTTGCCCAAAGGACCTTCGTCGCCATCTAAGGCTAACTTAGCAGAACCGCGCACGATCGGTGTATCGTCGCCAGGGAACTTGTACTTGGAGAGAAGCTCACGCACTTCCATCTCAACGAGCTCGAGGAGTTCTTCGTCGTCCACCATGTCGCACTTGTTCAAGAAGACGATGATGTAAGGCACGCCAACCTGGCGAGCCAAGAGGATGTGCTCACGGGTTTGTGGCATGGGGCCGTCGGCTGCCGAGCAAACCAAAATAGCGCCGTCCATCTGGGCAGCGCCGGTAATCATGTTCTTTACATAGTCAGCGTGGCCTGGGCAATCGACGTGCGCATAGTGGCGGTTCGCTGTTTCGTATTCGACGTGCGCAGTATTAATCGTAATACCGCGTGCCTTTTCTTCTGGAGCAGCATCGATCTGATCGTATGCTTTTGCTTCGCCACCAAATTGCTTGGAGAGCACGGTTGCAATTGCTGCAGTGAGGGTAGTCTTGCCATGGTCAACGTGACCAATCGTACCAACGTTTACGTGCGGTTTTGTCCGCTCAAACTTTTCTTTTGCCATTTTTTTGTCTGCCTTTAAATTACTCTTTAATTAAATCAATTGCAAATGAACTGCGCGTTAACTAAACTTCAAAATAGTGGTGCCCATGGGCAGGATCGAACTGCCGACCTCTCCCTTACCAAGGGAGTGCTCTACCACTGAGCCACATGGGCTTATTCCAAAATGCTCCTGCGTTGCTGGAGCGGGTGAAGGGAATCGAACCCTCGTCATAAGCTTGGAAGGCTTCAGCTCTACCATTGAGCTACACCCGCAGCGTATCAATTTCAATAATCTGCTACATCCCCAACTAACCCGCTTTACTCTTAAATACTTTCCTACAAAACTACTGGTGGAGAGAGTTGGATTCGAACCAACGTAGGCGTAAGCCAACAGATTTACAGTCTGCCCCCTTTAGCCGCTCGGGCATCTCTCCGGGAACCTTAAATTTTCGCCTCTTCTAGCACTGCTGTCAATCCTAAAAAGGCGTTGCACAAGTAAAAACGCCCAGACCTAAAGGGGTCTGGGCGTCGCATTGGTGCCCGGCAATTACCTACTTTCACACGGGTAATCCGCACTATCATCGGCGTTGAGTCGTTTCACGGTCCTGTTCGGGATGGGAAGGGGTGGTTCCAACTCGCTATGGTCACCGGGCGTAGAGGGTGGGCTGTAATACATCTACAACCCCATTTGAGTAAGCAATTTAGTGGGTAAGCGATTGAATCTCGCAAACAGCCAACACAATAGTGCTGGTTATAGGATCAAGCCTAACGGGCAATTAGTATCAGTTAGCTTAACGCATTACTGCGCTTCCACACCTGACCTATCAACGTTGTGGTCTTCAACGACCCTTTATGTAGGTTAAACCTACGGGAGATCTCATCTTCAGGCAAGTTTCCCGCTTAGATGCTTTCAGCGGTTATCTCTTCCATTCATAGCTACCCTGCGATGCTTCTGGCGAAACAACAGGTACACCAGCGGAATGTCCACTCCGGTCCTCTCGTACTAGGAGCAGCCCCCGTCAAATCTCCAACGCCCACGGCAGATAGGGACCAAACTGTCTCACGACGTTTTAAACCCAGCTCACGTACCTCTTTAAATGGCGAACAGCCATACCCTTGGGACCGGCTACAGCCCCAGGATGAGATGAGCCGACATCGAGGTGCCAAACACCGCCGTCGATATGAACTCTTGGGCGGTATCAGCCTGTTATCCCCAGAGTACCTTTTATCCGTTGAGCGATGGCCCTTCCATACAGAACCACCGGATCACTATGACCTGCTTTCGCACCTGCTCGACTTGTCGGTCTCGCAGTTAAGCACGCTTTTGCCATTGCACTTTAGGTACGATGTCCGACCGTACCAAGCGTACCTTCGTACTCCTCCGTTACACTTTGGGAGGAGACCGCCCCAGTCAAACTGCCTACCATGCACTGTTCCCGACCCGGATAACGGGCCAAGGTTAGAACCTCAAACAAACCAGGGTGGTATTTCAAGGTTGGCTCCAT
>CALRRC020000026.1:0-7077 GCA_943370515.1 Erythrobacter sanguineus
CCTCAAAGGAGAGGTCATCGCAAAAAACAATAAAGCGCTCCGGGCGATCGGCCAGCAAATCCGTTATGTCCGCTAAATCTGCTAGGTGCTCTTTCTCAACCTCAACCAAGCGCAGACCATCTTTTGCAAAGGCATGCAGGCTGGCCTTAATTAACGAAGACTTACCTGTGCCGCGTGCGCCGGTGAGCAAAATATTATTCGCTGGTTTCTTTTGTACAAAGTTACGGGTATTTTCTTTAATCGCGTCGCGCTGACGATCAATGTGTTGCAGGTCTTCATACGAAATATCAGCAACGTGTTTTACGGGCTGTAAAAAACCAATGCTGCCAAAGATACTATCGCGACGGCGCCAACGAAATGCGGTTGATGATTTCCACTGAGCCTCATCCAATGGTTTTGGAAGAAAGGTCTCGAGGTGACTCAGTAATCGATCTAGTTTTTCGTTCATAGGACTAAGAGCGGTAATCGGCGTTGATCGAAACGTATTCATGCGATAAATCACAGGTCCACATGGTCTGCTCGGCAGCGCCACGACCTAAATCGATTTTGACAGCAATCTCGCTAGCCTGCATAACGCGCTTCCCATCCGCCTCTTGGTAGCTTGGGTTACGTCCACCGTCTTTTGCGACCCAAACATCGCCCAGCCATAACTGAACTCGGCTCACGTCTAGATCGGCAATCCCGGCATACCCAATGGCAGCCAGAATACGGCCTAAATTCGGGTCACTGGCAAAAAAAGCAGTCTTTACTAAAGGAGAATGGGCTACTGCCTCCGCTACTAAACGGCACTCTTCATTGGTCTTCCCGCCAATAACTTCAATCGAAATAAATTTCGTAGCACCTTCGCCATCGCGCACAATCATTTGCGCCAGTCGGCGCGCAAATGCAATGAGCGCAGATCGCACAATGGGGTAGCTGTCATCCGCCGTACTATTAATCTTTACTGGAGAAACGCCAGTCGCCATCACAATAAATGAATCATTGGTGCTGGTGTCGCCATCGATCGTGATGGCATTAAAGGAAAGGTCAGCTACTTCTTTGGTCAGGTTTTGCAACACCTCTGGCGCAAAGCCAGCATCCGTTGCAATAAAGCCGAGCATCGTAGCCATGTTGGGATGAATCATGCCGGCGCCCTTGCAAATGCCTGTGAGCGTAATGAGTCCATCCGGCGTAATCACCACTTGCGAAAAGGCCTTGGGCTGAATGTCCGTGGTCATGATCGCTTCCGCCGCATCGAACCAGGCGTCGTCAGTTAATTTGGCTATGGCGCTTGGCAGCGCAGCAGTCAACTTTGCAATCGGCAAGGGCTCTAAGATAACGCCGGTTGAAAATGGCAAGACTTGCTCTGGCTGGATATTCAAGGCCGCCGCTAAGGCGCAGCAGGTCTCTAACGCATCGCGCATTCCTTGCTCGCCAGTGCCTGCATTGGCATTGCCGGTATTCACAACAAGCGCACGGATTCCACTATTGGTTTTGGCAACCCAGTCTAAATGGGCTCGGCATAGCTGCACCGGGGCAGCGCAAAATCGATTCAGTGTAAATATACCAGCAACCTGCGTACCAGGACTGAGGGTGATGACTAAAACATCCTTGCGATTGGCTTTTTTAATCCCCGCCTCGGTAATACCCAACTGCACTCCAGCAACTGGACTCAGCGCAGAGCGCTCTGGCAAGGGTAAATTGACTGGCATGATTAACTCAAGGCACCGCAGCAGGCTTTGTATTTTTTGCCACTACCGCATGGGCAGGGATCATTGCGGCCGACTTTAGGTCCTGATCGAACAGGCGCAGGCGCCGCAGCAAGCTTTTCGCTCTCGGCAGCATCAGCGCTGACATCGGCGTGCTGATACTGCACTTCCTTAATTTGACTCATGTCTTCATTAATGGATTCGGAGGCAGCATCTAATTCATCGGCAGTCCGAATTCTGACTGCCATGATGCTCTTCACCACATCGTTCTTAATCACATTCAAGAGTTCGCCATACAGCTCAAATGCCTCACGACGGTATTCTTGTTTTGGATCTTTTTGCGCATAACCCCGCAAATGAATGCCTTGGCGCAAATGATCCAAAGCGGCCAAATGCTCACGCCAGTGGCTATCTAAGCTGTAGAGCATGACTGAACGCTCATAACCAGCAAATGACTCGCGCCCCGATAGCTCTACTTTGCCGTCATACGCTGCTTTTGCGGCAGCCAAGACGTGTTCGACCACTTCCTCTGCCTCGATTGAGTCGGCCGACTGAACTAGGCCAGTTAAATCAACACTAAGACCCCATTCATTAGCCAAGCTGTTTTCGAGTCCTGATAAATCCCACTGCTCTTCCATCGATTCAGCAGGAACATACAAATCACAAAAACTACGCAGCGCATCGTCGCGCAAGTTGGCAATAAGGTCACCAATGTCTTTGCTCTCAAGCACTTCATTGCGTAAGCGGTAGGTCTCCTTACGCTGGTCGTTGGCAACGTCGTCGTATTGCAACAGCTGCTTCCGAATATCAAAGTTGCGGGCCTCGACTTTGCGCTGGGCAGACTCAATCGATCGCGTGACCATCCCAGCTTCAATTGGCTCACCCTCGGGCATCTTTAAGCGATCCATGACTGCACGCAAGCGATCGCCTGCAAAAATACGTAACAGCGGATCATCTAATGACAAGTAAAAACGCGATGATCCTGGATCGCCTTGACGACCCGAACGACCACGCAATTGGTTATCAATACGACGACTCTCGTGGCGCTCGGTACCAATAATATGCAATCCACCCGCAGCCAGTACTTGATCATGTAGACCCTGCCACTCATTGTGCAAGACCGCAATGCGCGCCTCTATGTCAGCAGGCGCCAAATTGCCATCGGCCTCCATGAGCGAAGCTTGCTTCTCGACATTACCGCCGAGTACGATGTCAGTACCACGACCGGCCATATTGGTCGCAATCGTAATCATTTTTGGGCGGCCTGCCTGCGCAATAATCTCAGCCTCTTTTGCGTGCTGCTTTGCATTCAAGACCTGATGCGGCAACTTCTTCTGATCTAGTAAGCTCGAAATCAGTTCAGAGTTTTCAATCGACGTGGTGCCCACTAATACAGGCTGACCTCGGCCGTAACATTCTTCAATGTCTTTGACTACTGCAGTGTAACGCTCTGCCGATGTTTTATAGATTTGATCTTGGCGATCGGTCCGCTGACTCATGCGGTTGGGCGGAATAACGACGGTCTCTAAGTTATAGATTTCCTTGAACTCGTAGGCTTCGGTATCTGCAGTACCGGTCATGCCAGCCAACTTGCCGTACATGCGGAAATAATTCTGGAAGGTGATGGTTGCTAAGGTGCGATTCTCACTCTGAATCGGTACCCCTTCTTTTGCTTCGACTGCTTGATGCAGTCCATCCGACCAACGACGGCCCGTCATTAAACGGCCCGTGAACTCATCCACAATGATCACTTCTTGGTTTTGAACCACGTATTGTTGATCGCGGTGTTGCAAGCAATGTGCGCGCAACGCAGCATAGACGTGGTGCATCAAGGTAATGTTCTGCGGTGCGTAAAGCGAATCACCCGGATTTAAAACGCCGATTTGCGCCAAGATACTCTCAGCCTTTTCATGACCCGTCTCGGTTAGATAAACTTGTTGGGTTTTTTCATCTACCCAATAATCGCCTGGCTTTTCAACGCCAGTACCATCGGACTTTTCTTCGCCAATTTGCCGCTCTAAGTGCGCAGGCAATTGGTTCATTTTCAGATAGAGGTCGGTATGGTCTTCTGCCTGACCTGAAATAATCAGCGGTGTCCGCGCCTCATCAATCAAGATCGAATCGACCTCGTCAACGATGGCATAGGCTAAGCCGCGCTGAACCCGCTGCGCAACGTCCTGAACCATGTTGTCGCGCAAATAATCAAAGCCAAATTCATTGTTGGTGCCGTACGTAATATCAGCTGCGTAGGCTGCTTGCTTTGCCTCGTGATCCATTTGGGATAAATTGATCCCAACCTGAAGACCTAAGAAGTTGTAGAGCTTGGCCATCCACTCGGCATCGCGCTGGGCCAGGTAATCATTAACCGTAACCACGTGAACGCCCTTACCTGCAATCGCATTGAGGTAAACGGCTAAGGTTGCGGTCAGGGTTTTACCTTCGCCTGTGCCCATTTCGGCAATCTTGCCTTGGTGCAGGGCTAAGGCACCCATAATCTGCGCATCGAAATGGCGCATTTTCATGACGCGGCGGCTGGACTCGCGGACTACGGCAAATGCCTCGGCAGTAATATCATCTAAGGATTCGCCAGCAGTAAGGCGTGATTTAAATTCTGCTGTTTTTGCTTGAAGAGCAGCATCATCGAGTGATTGCAAGGTAGACTCGAGTGCATTAACCTTGAGCACTGTTTTGCGGTATTGCTTTAAGAGTCGATCATTTCGACTGCCAAATAGAGTTTTTAGAATGCCGATTGCCATGGGATTTTGACCAAAATTAAGCCTTTGAGTTTATCACCCGAATCCCCTTTTCCCCATGAATCCAAAGCCAAAAACCCCTTATTCCGCCAAGCCAAAGATAGCCCGAGAGTGGCTAGACTGTTTGCGTGGGCCAGAGGTAATCAATGGCATTTTGGCGCGCACCGAAGATTTAGCCAAACTCAAGGCCTGCCTGCAACACTGCCTAAAAACCCTTGAATTAGCTCACTTTGGCTCTAAAGTAGAGCCGGTTTGGGTCTCCGGCAAGCAGGCAGAGCTTTTGCTGATGGTGCCCAATGCCACCATAGCAGCTCGCTTACAGCAATCTTTACCTAGTTTAATCAACGAGTTAGCGAAAAATGGCCAGAATTGCTCGGCGATTAAAGTAAGCCTAAAGCCAGCGCTTCCTCAGTCGGAGTGGATTGTTCAGCCACGAGCCCCGGCTAGGGAAAAGCCCAAGGGGCTAAATCCCGTCGCCCGTTCGGCATGGCTTGATTTGCTGAGTAAATTGGAGCCGGAGTCGGATCTCAGCAAGGCAGTCCAGCACCTGCTGCAATCTAGAACAGGCTCACCCTAAAAAAAGAGGGGTTGATTTTCTACCGTGTAGGCGGCCGGCGCCTTATTGAGCGGAAACGACTCAATTGCATATGCACTGGGATCTTCAAACAATTTGCGCAATAAGGCGTTATTCAAGGCGTGACCTTATTTTTTTGCAACATACGATCCCACAATCGGATGTCCCGCCAAATACAAATCACCAATGGCATCGAGGATTTTGTGGCGCACAAACTCATCCTCGTAGCGCAATTCTTCATTATTGAGAATGCGGTGCTCATCTAAAACAATCGCATTATCTAAACTACCGCCGCGCGCAAGACCAATTTCACGCAAGGCCTCAACCTCGTGCGCGAAACCAAATGTACGTGCGCGGCCGATCTCACTGCGGTATGCATGCTCCGCAAAATCGACTACGAAATGCTGGCCTGTTTTATCCACAGCAGGATGCTTAAAGTCAATCGTGAAATCCAACTTGAATCCGAAAAATGGGTCTAGGCGGGCTAACTTATCGCCATCCCGCACTTCAACGGATTTCTTAATCACCATAAACTGACGGGGCGCATCTTGCTCCGCTATACCTGCTGATTCAAGCAAGAAAAGAAAGGATGCAGCACTGCCATCCATAATTGGAATCTCTTCGCAATCCACTTCAATCAATACATTATCTAAGCCTAATCCGGCACAAGCGGACAGCAAGTGTTCGACTGTAGAAACACGTACCCCGTCTTTTTGTAAGACCGATGCGAGGCGCGTATCCCCAACCAGCAAGGCATCTGCTGCAATTACGACTGGCTCAGGCAAATCAATACGAACAAACTGGATTCCCGAATTCACGGGCGCAGGCTTAATTGATAAGCTTGCTTTACGCCCGGAGTGCAAGCCAATGCCAACCGTTTTTATCGGATTGGCAATGGTTCGTTGCTTGAGCATGATCGCGTTTGTAAATTCGGGGAATCGATGAAACGAGAAATTAAATTACAGCTGCTTTAATACTGAGGCAGCATCGCTGACCTCAAACTTACCTGGGGCTTCGAGGGATAGTGATTTCACTACGCCGTTCTCTACCACCATGGCGTAACGCTGGGAACGAATTCCGAGTCCACGCTTGGTTAAGTCAAACTCCATACCTAATTTGCTGGTGAACTCTGCGCTACCGTCACCGAGCATGCGTACTTTTTTACCTACATTGAGATCACGTCCCCATGCGCCCATTACAAATGGGTCATTCACCGAGATACACCAAATTTCATCAACACCTTTTGCTTTGATGGCATCGAACTGGGCAACATAACCTGGCACGTGTTGTGCGGAGCAGGTTGGCGTGAAAGCGCCAGGCAAAGCAAAAATCACAATTTTTTTACCAGTAACTAACTTATCTACTTCAAACGCATTAGGGCCAATAGCGCAGCCTTCGGTTTCTTCATTCAGAAACTCATACAAAGTCGCATTCGGTAGTTTTTGTCCAACTGCAATCATAAAATCTCCAATTCAATAGTTATCAATGGGTGAGCCAACGCAAGCGCAGGATTCGTCGTCCGGAGGGGCGCTGCGCTGGCATCTCTCATAACACTATTGTATTGAGCAATTCATCAGTCGGCCTGTTTACGCAGAAAAGCCGGTATTTCATAGAAATCCGCCCCTTTATCCAGCATGGTTTTGGCCTGTGGCGAGCTATCTGCACCCAAGGTTGGCGCACTGCTCGGCTCTGACCGGGACCGAAATACCCGCGGTAAATCATATTTGCTGTAGTCGACCCCGGCTGGCTGGGCTGAAGCCGCACCAAAGGTATTGCTGCCACTCGAAGCCGCCCCTGCACCAGAACCCGCCGCTGAAATGGTTGAATCCATGCCCGCCATAGTCATTGCAGCCGATGGGCTAGATGGAGCAAAACTATTCAAATCAGCCATCGCAGGCATTGCATCGTGTGTACCCGTTGCCTTGCGCCAAATCACTTCTGGTTGGCTTTTTTGCATCGCTTGTGGGTGATTTAGGCCTGTCGCTACCACCGTAACGCGCAGGGCATCGCCCAAACTATCGTCGTACACCGTACCAAAGATAACCGTGGCATCGTCCGCGGC
>CALRRC020000027.1:0-7061 GCA_943370515.1 Erythrobacter sanguineus
TATTTGCCGATGCCTGGAAAACCGCCGATTGTGCGGGAAATGGTCCGTTTGATGGGATTTCCATTTACGGTCTCGATTGAGCGGGCAAAGCGCGAATTAGGGTATTTGGGGCGCTATTCGATCGAGGCGGGTATGTCCAATATCGCCTCTTTGATACAGGGCCAGCAGGGCGATACTCAGCAATAATTGCCTGAAATTACTATAATTTGTATCTTATGAGGGGCGGTATCCGTCCTTTGGTTTACCTCAGCTAGGAATGACGATGCGCATTGAAGACAAGGATCCGGCAAGGCATGCGGGAATTGAGTACCCGATGGAAGTGGGCGCTCCTGTTTTTGCGCCCATCAAGGTAACCGAAGAAAAAGACAAGGCAGTCAATGTCGCCCGCCAAAATGCCAAGCAAGAGTATGACCGCATCATGGAGCAAGCTACGGTTCTGATGAAGCAGGCAAAAGCATTGCAGTCTCGCCTGGACGCCACCGAAATGGTGCATGCCGCTAAATTTGGTTTTAATCCCATTCATGGAAAAACCTATTTTTTGTATTACGACCAGCGCAATCAAACTAATCTGCTGCTGCAAAATGGCCCACACGATTGGACCTGCGGTATCCCAGCAAACTGGAACTACCTCATGACGGTCAAAAAGCTGGGCGATAGCACCTGGGAACAAATCGAAGAAACAGTGGAATAGTTTTTTATTTCCACAGCGACCGCAGCCGCAGTGAATACAGCCCTTTATTGGTTTCGGTCCGACCTGCGGCTGATAGATAACCCCAATTTTTTATCCGCATGCAAGGCCTCGGACGCTCTGCTACCGATCTATGTGCATGCCCCGCAAGAATTGCTCATCTGGGGCTTTGGGCGGATTAGCGAACACCGCCAGCAGTTTTTGCACGATGCCCTCAGCGATTTGCGGCAGCAACTAGAATTATTTGGATCCGATTTACTGGAATTGCAAGCGCCCCAGGGTAGCTCCAGCGGTGACGTTGATCTCATCGTGAATGTAGCGCATCAGCATGGCATTCAAACGATCTACTGTGAAGTGATTCAGGCGCCCGAGGAAATCCAGGAGCTGACCGCATTAAGGCGGGCCGAACTCACCGTACATGCCGAGCTTGAGTCAACCATGATTGCCGTGCGTGATTTGCCATTCTCGCCGGAAGCAATGCCAGATCAATTTACGCAGTTTCGGAATAAGATTGAAAAAGCAAAGCGCCTGTTTACCGAGCCAGTTTCAGCTCCAAGTCAAATACCCCCGCTGCCAGCCAATTTCAAGCGATCGGAGTTGACTGTGGATACGCAGACTCTAGTCAGAACAGAATCTGTTTCTCCAAAAAATGGCCATCCACACAGCTCCTTCCCACATTATCTTGAGACCTACCGCGGCGGCACCCGAGCTGCGGTAGCCCATCTACAGCAGTATCTAGAACGTGCACTACCCCACTCGTATAAGGCAACCCGTAATCAATTGCACGGTCTCGATTATTCGAGCAAGCTGTCTCCCTGGCTTGCCTTGGGCTCTATTTCAGCGCGCAGCGTAATGCAAGAGCTAAAGCGGTTCGAGTCAGAGCAGGGCGCCAATGAGGGAAGTTATTGGCTCTGGTTTGAGCTCCTTTGGCGTGATTATTTCCGCGTACTCCATCTCAAATATGGAAAACAGTTGTATTGTGCAAGCGGTTTAAATCAGTCGAAAAAGCCGATACATAATGCTCGCGGTTTTGAGCATTGGTCTTCTGGCACAACAGGAGAATCGATTGTGGATGCCGGAATGCGTGAGCTCAAAGCAACGGGTTATCTATCGAATCGATTGCGCCAAGTAGTAGCCAGTTATCTTATTTATGATTTACATTCTGACTGGCGAGCAGGCGCCGCTTGGTTTGAGTCGCAACTACTGGATTACGATGTGTATAGCAATCAAGGCAATTGGCTCTACATTGCTGGCAGGGGCACTGACCCACGGGGTGGGCGTCGCTTCAATCCGCAGAAACAAGCCCAAGACCACGACGCCAATGGCAGCTATCGCGCCTTGTGGTTAAGCGACTGATCAAGGCACAAAGCAGAGAAGATGGTTTGTGCATGGATCTCGACAGTAAGATCAATGTCTTTACCGTAGCCCCCTGCCATCGCAACAGCGACTGGTAGCGAATTGGCTGCGGCCCAGTTAAAGACCTGTTGATCGCGTTTGCGCATCCCTTCTTTAGTCAGACTGAGCTTACCTAGGCGATCATTTTCATGAGGATCTGCGCCAGCAAGGTAGATGATGAATTGGGGATCAAAATTAGCTTTGATCGTATGCAGCGATTCACTCAAGGCGTCTAAGTACATGGCATCGCCACACCCGTCGGGTAGCGCCACATCCAAATTACTTTCCTCTTTCTGAAACGGAAAATTATTTTCACCGTGCAGGGACAAGGTAAAAATACCGTGATCGTTTTTTAGAATGGCAGCAGTACCATTGCCTTGGTGCACATCCAAGTCTACGATAGCTACCCGAAAATCACTGCCTTGGGTCTTTTGCAGCGCACGTGCGGCAACAGCGGCATCGTTAAACACACAAAAACCGCCGCCATGGTCTCGGTAGGCATGGTGCGTGCCGCCGGCCAAATTAACCGCCACCCCATCGATGAGCGCGGACTGACATGCCGCAATCGTGGCGCCAACCGATCGCTTGGAGCGTTCTACCATGCGCTCGCTCCACGGAAATCCAATGGCACTCTGCTCTTGAGGGCTGAGCTCACCGGCGACTACTTTTTGAATATAGCTTGGTGTGTGCGCGTAGAGTAATTGGGTATCGCTTGCAATTGGCGCTTCGACCAAATTAATCCGGGGGTGCGTCGCAATGGCTTCCCGTAGTAATCGGTACTTCTGCATGGGAAAGCGATGGCCTTCTGGCAGCGGCAAGACAAAATGGTCGGTGTAAAAAGCCTTCACTGAAGTAGCAACTTAACGCGCGCTGATGATGGTTTTTGCCAATGCATGGCCGCTTAGCCATGCGCCTTCCACTCTGCCGCCATGCAACCAGTCTCCGCAATAGGCAATGCCTTGCTCTGAATTGCAATGGAAGCGCGGTTGATACACGGGGTCACTACTGGCATAGCGCCAGCGATGGATCGCATACTCTGCCGGAGCCTTGCCACCAAGGGCAATAAACGCTGCAATCATTTGTGGGGCAATGGTCTGCGGGTCGGCGTCAATGTGATCTTGGCTCCACTGCGATTGACCATGAATCACCCATACTTCTTGGCCGGTGCGCTGGGGTTTGGCATTGTTGCGCGCTGCCCAACTCAGAATACCGTCATTGATAAAGGCGGCTTCAAACGGCATAGTGACTGCTTCATTAAAGCGCAGCATCATGGTCCAGCACCCTTCGGTTTTTGCTTGGTCATGTAAGACGGCAATAGCGGGATCGACTTTTTGGGTGAGTAGAAGTGCTTGGGGCGCTGGTACCGCCAAAATCACCCAATCGGGTTTGTATTCCAGCAGGCCATGTTCTGCTGTATGTAATTGCCACTGCTGTTGCGCTTGAATGATTTGCGTGACGGTGTGGCTCTGATGGATGTCAAGGGACTGTGCCAAATGATGGGCGGGCGAGGTCATCCACGGTGTGCCAACATAGCGGGGATCAGCGGGTTTGCTGCTTTGCCAGGTTTGATTTTCATAAACCCCAATCGGGGTATGCCATTGCGCAGCTATTCCCTGGCGAAGCCAGATTGCCAGTTGATTCTGAAAGGCGGGATCGCGCGCTGTAAAGTAGCGCGCACCATGGTCGCATTGCCAGCCATCCCCCTTACGCGTACTCATCCGTCCAGCAAGGCCGCGACTTTTTTCAAATACCTTGACCTGCATTCCGGCTTTGACTAAAGCGCTCGCGCAGCTGAGGCCAGCTAGGCCGGCACCGATGATGGCGACCTGACTTTTTTCCTCTTTCCTAGGTAGAATCAATGCCATGGCGTATTTTTAGGGGCGGAGTCTGAAATGAGTAATTTAGATAAGCGGTGTTGTGGTTCCGGCGTTTGCATTATCAACGAAGCAGGTGAGTGTTGGTGTGGCCAATGTTGGGATGGAACCAAGATGAGTTTTGTGCCACTGAACAGTACTCCCGCAACAGAGCCCGGCCCCGATGGCCAAGCAGCTGCTTCCAATCAAACCAATAATCAGAAAAGCCCGAAGTCCTAGACTTGTAGCTTCGGCTCAGATGGAATGCATGAGCGGCCCGCTTGCTGCTCTGCTTGTTTTAGCCAAGCGGGTTTTGTACCCTTAGCGCTATTACCCATGTCGCGAAATTGTTCTGGTGTCAGCCTTTTCTCTAAGGCACCGACAACACAACTGCAATACGGAAAAAAGTCAGCATCACTCACCTTATCGCTTAAGCGTTGGTGAATCGTGCGCTGCTGTTGCACACACTGCTGGGTGTAGAGCTCTTTTTGTTTTGAGCTGGCCTGTGCGAGCGATGGACTTGAGTTAAGTAAGCAAACACTTACTAAAATTGCCCCAAGGTGCTTAAAAGCAGAGTGCATGCGGTATTCCAATGTATTAACCACTGTGAGCAAACATCAACCCAAGTAATAGTAGGGTAATTAGCGAATGCGTGCTGCCTGGTAACGCAGGAATGCTTTTCTACCAGCTAAAAGGGCGCTGAAAATCATAACGATGGTGGCAAAAAATGGTTTCATAAGGCTCTTTCGGGGTAAATTAAAGGACTTTTAGGGGAAAACCCTTATAAGTACTATACCCCTTTCACCTCTATTGTGCAGAGCACCATAAAACCACAATTTTAGTAATCTTATTCTGGGCTTTGCAAAGCTTTTTGGATGTCGTTTGCAATGCTGGCGGGATCGTCTGCAGAGCCGTAGCGGCGAAGCACCTGCCCGTTGCGATCTACCAAAAACTTAGTGAAATTCCACTTGATAGCTTCTGTGCCCAAAATGCCCGGAGCGGCATGCTTGATGTATTTGAATAAGGGATGGGCGTTGTCGCCATTGACATCGGTTTTTTCAAATAGGGGAAAGCTGGTCTGATAGCGGGTGCTACAAAACTGCTCGATTTCAGCGGCACTGCCAGGCTCTTGCCCGCCAAATTGATTGCACGGAAAAGCGAGTACTTCAAAGCCACGATCTCGAAACTGCGCATAGATGCTTTGCAGGCCAGCATACTGGCCAGTGAAGCCACAGCGACTAGCAACATTGACGATCAGCAGTACTTTAGCTGCGTAATCATTCATCTGTTCGATGTCACCATTTAATCGAGTGAGGCTAATGTTGGGCAGCATGGGATTTTCCTTTATTGGAATTAAGTCCATAAATACGGCGGTAGGAGTGGGCAGCAACTCCATTTTGCAATGCCTTGCGGACGGGTTTTGCGATCAGGTTAATGGCGGATTGAACGGCGTTTCGTTCGAATGCGGAGGGTACTTTACGATTAATTAGAGGAAATGCCCAGTCGGGTAAATTCAAGAAACCGGCTTTGCTGACCAGCCGTACAAATGGCCGCGAATGCAGGCTGCTGGGGTATTCATCCAGAAGGGTGACTATTGCCCGAGCCCGTTCCCCGAAGTGTAGCTCGGGCACATAAGCGGCAATCGCCTGATCTGTATCGAGTGCCGTATCAGGCAAATCAACTGCGCCGAGTCGATTCCCAATCAAGCGCATTTCAGTAAAGTAGCGGTCCATATCGGCCTTAGATAAATTAGGATTGCGGTAACGCAGGTAGGCACGCATAAAACTGCTGGTTTCGGTGAGGTGAACCCAATTCAGTAAATGCGGGTCACTGGCACTGTACGGCTTGCCAAATTCATCGGTGCCTGTGATTTGACCATGGATGCGGTTCACCTTGTCAATCATCTGATTGGCCATGGCGGTTGGACCATAGGTAGTGGCGGCAATAAAAAAAGCAGTGCGGCCAAGGCGACCCTGTAAATCCCTCCGAAAGCTTGAATGGTCCCAAACCCCAGCAAGCGCTCCAGGATGCAGTGCTTGCAATACGAGTGATGAAATGCCGCCGATCATCATGGCCATGAAATCAGCATGGACTTCCCATGGCATCGAGTTCGGACCCAATAAACCAGGATCGCCGGCAGGGGTAAGGAAGGCGGTAGGTGGGCCGCTTCCACCAACCAGCTGACGCACCATTTGCTGAATAAAGAGATCTACCATCACGATCCTTGATTCACGTTAAATGAAAGAGATCAATGGAGCGTTGAATTTAAATCAACGCCGTCCTCGAGCAGCTCATGAATTAAATCAAGGCGCAATCGCGGATTGTCTTGCATCAGCAGGTGATTTTTTTGGGAGACTGACAGCGGCAGTATCTCCGCCAAACGATTGGATACCCAGGCGCAATCATCTAGGCGATGGGGTTCCTGAAAAGGCAGCTGACTCTCGCTGAGGCCTTGCTTTTGTACCGAAGTAATGATTTCGGAGAGCAGGAGTGCGGTATCACTTAATTCATCTGGGACCGCTATGTCTGGATCGGCAGAAACGCACTGCACCTCGCCCATCCATAAGCCGTTTTTTTCGCGCCTAGACTGGAGCAGTGAAAATCGCGCATGCCCTACCGAGCGCGTCATATACAGGGCGGGCTGGATTGGATCAAATTCAATAATTTTGGCGAGGGTGCCAAACTCAGACAAGAGGATGTTGGGCTTTGCTGGATCTTCTATTTCAGCGCCTTCCTCAATGCCAACAATCCCAAAGAATTCTTGATTTCTAAAGCAGGTTTTCATCATATCGAGGTAGCGCACCTCAAATATCTTGAGCGCAATAATGCCATCGGGAAATAAAACCGTTTGCAGCGGAAATAAAGGAATCCAAAAGGGTTTTGTGAGATCGGTCATAACTGCAATGTACAGGATCTACTGCAATTCTGCAGTGGGACAGTGGGCGCCATTTAGGAAATGACTTTCGAGAGAATCGCCTCGTGGCGCATGGCCCACGATGGAATGCCAGACTCTTGGTTATTTAAAACCTGCGCCATAAAGTCAAGACTGAGCTCCTGGGTTGCCTCTTTTACCTGGTGGTTTAAAACAGCACCGCCGGTACGGGTACGGTCTGTGAACATGCTGT
>CALRRC020000028.1:0-6903 GCA_943370515.1 Erythrobacter sanguineus
TCTTGACGGAGCAGCACGGCAAAAAAATTGCGGTGATCGAAAACGAGTTTGGCGAAGAGAACATCGATAACGATATTTTGGTTCAAGAGAGCCAAGAACAAATTGTGCAAATGAGCAATGGCTGCATTTGCTGCACGATTCGGGGCGATTTAGTAGAGGCCCTGAATCAGCTTTGGGAGCAGCGCCGCGATAAGAAAATTCAGTTCGAGCGGGTGGTGATCGAAACCACCGGAGTTGCTAATCCTGGGCCGGTAGCCCAAACCTTCTTCATGGATGACGATGTCGCCGATCACTATGTGCTCGATGCGATTGTCACCCTGGTGGATGCCAAGCACGGTCAGCAGCAACTCAGCGAGCACGAGGAAGCCCAGCGCCAAGTGGGCTTTGCAGACCAAATTTTTATTACCAAGACTGACCTTGTAACTGATGCAGAGGTCGCCGCACTGCGGGCACGACTGATGCACATGAATCCCCGCGCGCCAATTAAAGCAATTACCAAGGGAGTGGTGCCGCTCAATGAAGTGCTGGATTTAAAGGGATTCAATCTCAATGCGAAATTAGATATTGACCCCCACTTTTTGGAGCAGGAAGACCACAACCACGACGATTGCGGACATGACCACAGTCACGACCATGATCACGCCACCTGCGGACACGACCATAGCCACGACGCACACCAGCACCATGGGCACCATGGCCATACCGACCGCATTCAGTCATTTGTATTTAGGAGCGATCGCCCCTTTGATCACAATAAGTTAGAAGACTTCTTGGGCGGTATTTTGGAGGTCTTTGGCGAGAAGATGCTGCGCTATAAAGGGGTTCTGTACGTGAAAGGCAGCAACCGAAAAGTGGTGTTTCAGGGGGTACATCAAATGATGGGCAGCGATATGGCCGGCCTTTGGGGTGCAGAGCCTAAGCAAACCCGGATGGTCTTTATTGGCATTGATTTACCCAAAGATACCCTAATGGCTGGACTAGAAGGGTGTTTAGCGTAGTACAATCCGCCGCCACAGGGCTGATTGCGCTTGATGTAACAAATTGGCAGTAAAACAGCAGTGAGTAGCAGTAAAACTTTGGCAGAATGGGGCAATAGTGCTCCAAATCCATGGAAAGAATGACATGACGGTAAAAACACCCAGCTCGAAGAGCCCTAAGGCAGCGGCGGGCGCTAGCACGAAAACGGCTAGCAAATCGACGGCATCCTCAAAAGCGATTCCAGTGACCGATGCAGAGTTACTCAAAATGTCTGAAAAAGACTATATGAATAAGGCTCAGCTCGCATTCTTTCGCTTAAAGTTGGTGACCCTGAAAGACGACCTACTGAAGAATGCCTCGGAAACAACTGAGCACTTGCGTGAGAATATTTTGGTTCCCGATCCAGCCGATCGCGCCACTATCGAAGAAGAGCATGCACTCGAACTACGTACGCGCGACCGTGAGCGCAAGTTGCTCAAAAAAGTCGAGCAAGCATTAGCCCGTATTGAATCGGGTGAGTATGGTTGGTGCGAAGAGACCGGCGAGCCGATTGGCTTGTCCCGCTTAATCGCGCGCCCTACTGCCAACTTATCGCTCGAAGCGCAAGAGCGCCGTGAGCTGCGTCAAAAATTATTCGGTGATTAATTTCTACTAACATTTCCAACGCCCTCATTTCGGAATGACTAAACCAATGCCAACGATTGCGGATATTTCCCCCTTATTGAAAGCGGAAATATTGGCAGAAGCGCTGCCGTATATCCGTCAGTACCACGGCAAGACTATCGTGATTAAGTACGGCGGGAACGCCATGGTGGAAGAGCGGCTGAAGGAAAGTTTTGCGCGTGACGTCATTTTGCTCAAGCTCGTTGGAATGAATCCAGTCGTCGTGCATGGCGGCGGGCCACAGATTGATGAAGCGCTGAAAAAGATTGGTAAGACGGGTACCTTTATTCAAGGTATGCGTGTGACCGATGAAGAAACCATGGAAGTGGTGGAGTGGGTTCTAGGCGGCGAAGTACAGCAAGACATCGTGATGTTGATTAATCACTTTGGCGGTCAGGCAGTAGGCCTAACTGGTAAAGATGGCGGTTTGATTCATGCGCGCAAGATGTTGGTTCCGGACGAAAAAAAGTCAGGGGCGACCATCGATCTGGGTTTTGTGGGCGAAATCGAGGCCATCAATCCAGCCGTTGTTAAGGCGCTGCAAGACGATGCCTTTATTCCAGTGATATCACCAATTGGTTTTAGTGCGCAGGGTCAGGCATTCAATATCAATGCCGATCTCGTGGCCGGCAAAATGGCGGAAATACTGGGCGCTGAAAAATTAGTCATGATGACCAACATTCCCGGTGTCATGGATAAAAGCGGAAATTTATTGACCGATTTGACTGCCCGTGAAATCGATGCCTTATTTGCCGATGGGACCATTTCAGGCGGAATGTTGCCGAAGATTTCATCGGCTTTAGATGCCGCTAAGAGCGGCGTGAACTCCGTACATATTATTGATGGCCGCATCGAGCACTCGCTCCTGCTGGAAATTCTGACAGAGCAAGCCTTTGGTACGATGATTCGTTCTCGGTAAGTGGTACATTAAACAGTCATGAGCACACAAGCACCCAACGACGATGTGAGCGCATCAGCGCCAGCAGAAGAAAAGACGCGTAAGCGGCCGCGTCCGGGTGAGCGTCGTTTGCAAATTTTGCAAGTACTGGCGGAGATGCTGCAAAACCCGCGGGGTGAGCGTGTAACTACTGCTGCACTGGCGGCGAAAATTGATGTTTCGGAAGCTGCGCTGTATCGCCACTTTGCAAGCAAGGCGCAGATGTTTGAGGGCTTGATTGCGTTTATCGAGCAGACTGTGTTTGGCTTAATTAACCAGATCAATCAAAAAGAAGAATCAGGCTTAGCCCAGACGCGCGGCATTCTGCAAATGCTGTTGGTCTTTGCCGAAAAAAACCCGGGAATGACTCGGGTGCTGCTAGGCGATGCTTTACTGCAAGAGGATGATCGTCTGCAGGATCGCATCTCCCAAGTATTAGACCGAGTTGAGGCATCCCTTAAGCAGTCCTTGCGCATAGGCCAATCACAAGGTGGCGCGCCAGGAAACGCAGGCCAAGATGACGTTGCAGTGCGTGCCGCTCTATTAATGAGCTTTGTATTGGGTCGTTGGCATCGCTTTGCACGAAGCGGCTTTAAAAAATTGCCAACTGAGGCGTCTGAGATTAGCCTTCGTATCTTGCTTGCAGAATGAGTGATCTCCATCTCTCAAGAAATACCATCCATTTTGCAGAATCCCTACCCTTACAAAGCGGAGCGATTCTCAGTAATTACAACCTAGTTATTGAAACCTACGGCAAGCTCAATAGCGATAAGAGCAATGCCATTTTGATTTGCCATGCCCTCAATGCATCGCATCACGTAGCTGGACCTGATCCAGACAATCCATCCGACATCGGTTGGTGGGACAACATGATTGGGCCAGGAAAGCCAATCGACACTAATCGTTTTTTTGTGATCGGCGTTAACAATTTGGGTTCGTGCTTCGGCTCCACAGGACCCATGAGCGTGAACCCCGAAACCAATAAGCCCTATGGGGCAGATTTCCCGGTAGTGACGGTGGAAGATTGGGTCAATACCCAAGCTAGGCTGGCGGATAAATTAGGTATTCGCCGCCTTGCTGCGGTCATGGGCGGTAGCTTAGGCGGTATGCAAGCAATGGCATGGGCAATTCAGTTTCCCAAGCGCTTAGGACACTGCATCGTGATTGCATCAACACCTAAGTTGAGCGCCCAAAATATTGCGTTTAATGAAGTGGCACGCAATGCCATTTTGTCGGATCCCGATTTTCATGGAGGCAACTACTACGCCCATGGGGTAGTACCCAAAAGTGGTTTACGCCTAGCGCGCATGGTTGGCCACATCACTTATCTCTCAGATGACGACATGGCTGAAAAGTTTGGACGGGAGTTGCAGCGCCCTGCTGGCGCGCCCGATGAGTACCGCTTTAGTTTTGATGTGGAGTTTGAAGTTGAGAGTTACTTGCGCTATCAAGGTGACAAGTTCTCGAGCTACTTTGATGCCAACACCTATCTTCTAATTACACGTGCCTTAGATTATTTTGATCCTGCGCGGCGCTATGGCGGTAGTCTGAGCCGTGCCCTGGCTGAAGTGCAGGCTCAGTTTCTGATCATTAGTTTTTCAACCGATTGGCGCTTTCCGCCCAATCGCAGCAGGGAAATTGTTGAGGCCCTGCTTAGCAATAAGCGCGAGGTATCGTATGCCGAGATTGATGCGCCACATGGGCACGATGCTTTTTTGCTGGACGATGCCCGGTACCACAATTTAGTGCGCGCTTATTTCAAAAAGATTGCTGAGGTGTTGCCGTGATGCGCGCTGATTTTGCCGCGATTGCCAATTGGGTTGCGCCCCAAAGCCAAGTACTGGACTTGGGTTGTGGGGACGGCAGCTTTCTAGCCTTTTTGCAAACCCAAAAGCCAGTGCATGCCTATGGCGTTGAGATTGATGATCAGAGGGTATTGGCCTGCGTACAAAAAGGCCTCAATGTGATTCAGCAGGATTTAGAAGGAGGCTTAGCCCTCTTTGAAGACAAAAGTTTTGATACAGTTGTTTTATCGCAAACTGTGCAAACGATTCACCAGACCGAGAAAATTCTTTCTGAAATTGTGCGCGTCGGCAAAGAGTGCGTCATCTCCTTCCCGAATTTCGGTCACTGGTCGCATCGCCTCGCCGTTGCAATGGGTCATATGCCCGTATCCAAGTCGCTGCCCTACGCTTGGTTTGATACGCCCAATGTGCGCGTTTTAACCATTGCTGATTTTGAGGGGCTGGCGCACCGATTGGGATTAGACATCTTGGATCGCGTTGTTTTGCACGAGGGCCGCCCAATCACCTGGGCCGCTAATCTACTGGGCAGCTTAGCCATTTACCGCATTCGTGGCACTTAACTCAATCCGTTCTTGGGCAAGTGATTTTCGGGTTTACCTGGAATGGCCTTGCCTGCGGATGCTGTTCTTGGGTTTTTCCGCGGGACTCCCACTTCTACTCGTCTTAGGCACACTGAGTTTTTGGTTGCGAGAAGCGGGCATTGATCGCAGCACTATTGGTTACCTCACCTGGATTGGCTTGATCTATGCAGGCAAGTGGTTGTGGGCCCCTTTGGTGGATCGGCTACCCATTCCGTTTTTAGGTAGATTGCTGGGGCGCCGTCGGAGTTGGTTGATCTTTGCACAATCCATCATTGTTCTTGGCTTATTGGGCATGGCTAGCTTAGACCCCAAGGTTGCGATTACCCCAGTGGTGTGGTACGCCTTGCTGGTAGCGTTTGGCTCGGCAACGCAAGATATTGCACTCGATGCATTTCGGATTGAGTCCGCCGATAGTGATCGACAGGCCGCGCTGGCTGCAACGTATCAAACGGGATATCGCCTCGCCTTAATTTGGTCAGGCGCAGGGGTGCTTTGGTTAGCAGCTCGAGTTGAGACAGGCGCAGGCTATGATGCCAGTGCATGGCAATTTGCTTATATCGTCATGGCCTGTTCGATTGCCGTTGGCGTCATTACTACCCTCTTGAGTAAGGAGCCGGCACGCATTGAGTTGGCTAAGGCTCGCAATGCAACAGCATGGCTGCATCAAACACTCATTGAACCTTTTTCTGAATTCATTACCCGCTACGGTTGGCATGCGATTGCCATCTTGGGACTAATTGCAATCTATCGGATTAGTGACATTGTGATGGGGATTATGGCAAATCCATTTT
Organism: Erythrobacter sanguineus; assembly: GCA_943370515.1. Lineage (GTDB taxonomy): Bacteria > Pseudomonadota > Gammaproteobacteria > Burkholderiales > Burkholderiaceae > Polynucleobacter. The sequence goes on from CALRRC020000028.1 coordinate 5,756, forward strand.
ATGTCGACATGGGGTACACCAAAGATGAAGTCGCTGCAGTAAGCAAAGTGTTTGGCGTGATCATGACCTTGCTTGGCGCTTTTATTGGCGGCGTGTTGGCTCTCCGGTTTGGTGTAATGCGCATTTTGTTTTTGGGAGCCGTTTTATCTGCCGTCAGCAATTTACTATTTGCTTGGTTGGCAACCCAAGGCCATGACTTGACCGGATTGGTTTGGGTTATTTCCGCAGACAACCTCAGCTCTGGAATTGCGACTGCAGCCTTTATTGCATTTTTATCCTCATTAACGAATATTCAGTATTCAGCGACCCAATATGCCTTGTTCAGCTCCATGATGCTCTTGGCGCCGAAGTGGTTGGCCGGATTTTCCGGGGTATTTGTGGATGCCTTTGGATACCCCATCTTTTTTATTAGTACCGCCATTATTGGTATGCCGGTACTCTTGCTAATTTGGCTGGTGATTCATTTCAACCTAGTGCAATTCAAAAAACAGGAATCGGCGTCGATCCCCATCGACTAAATCGACCAGTCATAGTCCACGACTAAGGGCGCATGATCCGAGAAACGCTCTTGTTTGTAGATTGAAGTGGTTTTGGCTGAGTCTGCAATCTTCGCAGTCGCAATTTGGTAATCAATCCGCCACCCAACGTTCTTGGCGTAGGCTTGGCCCCGTTGACTCCACCAGGTGTAGCAGGCATCGGTCGTATCGGGTTCGAGTTTGCGATAAACGTCGACGTATCCAATTTCGCCAAAGAGACGCGTTAACCAGGCGCGCTCTTCTGGCAAAAATCCCGAATTCTTTAGATTGCCTTTCCAATTCTTTAAATCCACTTCGTGGTGCGCGATATTGACATCCCCGCATAGGACGATTTCACGGCCACTGCGCTTGAGTTCAATCAGATGGGGCATGAATGCCTCGAGGTAACGAAACTTGGCTTCCTGGCGCTCAGGCGAGCTTGAGCCTGAAGGCATGTAAACCGAGATAACCGAGAGGGTTTTAAAGCGGGCCTCAACATAACGTCCTTCCGCATCAAACTCGGGATTACCAAAACCATAAATGATGTCATCCGGTTGGTGCGGGGTATAGATGCCGCAGCCGCTATAGCCTTTTTTCTCGGCACAGTGAAAAAACCCAAGTAATCCGCCGGGG
>CALRRC020000029.1:0-6887 GCA_943370515.1 Erythrobacter sanguineus
ATCGTGGGTGTTAATAAACTGGGGGGCTAATTGGGTTTGCATATCAATGAATGGGTTAAGGAAGGCGGCCGGTTGCAAAAACCCCGGATGGATCAAATGCCTTACGCAATTGGGCTTGGACAGCAGTCAGTGCTGCACTATGGGCTTGATCGCTGAGCAAGGTGAAGCGCTGCGCTACACCATTGCTGCCGACACGAAAGCAGCTGGCATGACCGCCATGCTCAATTGCCTTTGCTTTCACTTTCGCTTGGGTACTTGCATCGGCTGGGCCATGCCACCAGCGTTGTTGGCCGTGCCATTCGAGAACGCGGTGCTGCGTACCGCTTGAGGTGAGCTTAGAAAAATCGATGGGCGGACAGGCCGCAGGTAGGGCTAGTCGATACAGGACATCATCGGCGCCCATCTCATGAAAACAATCCAAATTGTGTTCGCGCAGATCGCGCCAAAATGCAGCAGCAACTGCAGGGTCGAGCTCAGTAGCGCCAAGGGTGGATTTCATGAGGATGGTAGCAGACTGGACTGCGGCAACTGCGCCTGCCAGGCGAATGGTGAGCTCGCCATCGGCATTAGCGTCGCCCGAGCCGATCCAGCTACTCGCCGACAAGGGTAGGGGCTGGCCTGCCCACTCATTCAGAACCTTTAGCGCGCGCGCCTCAGAAATAAAGCAGCGCAAGGATGCGGTACTGGCTGGTTTGGGTAAAACCTTGACGGAGGCCTCGAGTATGAGGGCGAAGGTACCTAAAGAGCCTGGCAACAAACGCGAGACGTCATAGCCGGCCACGTTTTTCATGACCTTACCGCCGAACGATAAATCGTGTCCTTGTCCGTCCATCAGGCGCGTACCCAATACGTAGTCGCGCAAATTGCCGGCGCTGATCCGTCCTGGACCAGCAAGGCCAGCGCTAATCGCACCACCAAATGTTGCTTGCGCTCCAAAGTGGGGCGGTTCAAATGCCAGCATCTGATTTTTTTCGGCGAGTGCCGCCTCAATGGTGGCCAATGGCGTTCCGGCACGCGCTGTAATAACGAGCTCTTCGGGCTGGTAGTCTACGATCCCATGAAACCCTGTAGTCAGTAAAGGGTTATGGCTATTCGGGTTGCCGAACCAAGCCTTAGAGCCACCCCCTTGAATCGATAGCACTGTCTTTGATGCAGCCGCGTTTTGAATTTGATCTTGGAATTGCTGAATCTGCACATCACTCATATTAAAAACGCTCCAACTCAGGATGCGGTAACTTGCCACCGCTGATGCGCATGCGACCGTACTCGGCGCAGCGGCTAAGACTTGGAATGGCTTTGTCGGGGTTCAGTAATTGGGCTGGGTCAAAAGCGCGTTTCACACCCCAGAATAATTCCCGCTCGTGCTCACCAAATTGCACGCACATCGAGTTGATCTTTTCGATCCCAACACCGTGCTCGCCGGTAATCGTTCCGCCGAGCTCAACGCAGGCCTCGAGAATGTCAGTACCAAACTCTTCCGCACGGTGCCACTCATCCATGTCGGCGCCATTAAACAAGATCAGCGGATGCATATTGCCATCGCCCGCATGAAATACGTTTAAGCAGCCTAGTCGATATTTCTTCTCCATTTCTTGAATGCGGCGCAAGAGCGTAGCAATGTGGCGCCGAGGAATCGTCCCATCCATGCAGTAGTAATCGGCTGCAATGCGGCCTGCTGCTGGAAAGGCATTTTTACGACCACTCCAAAAGGTCAGGCGCTCCGTTTCATTTTTGGAGATGCGAATGCCGCTGGCGCCAGCTTTTTCCAAAACCGCAGTCATGCGCCCAATTTCTTCTGCTACTTCTTCTGGCGTGCCATCCGACTCGCACAGTAAAATGGCAACGGCGTCCAAGTCGTAGCCGGCGTGCACAAACTCTTCGACCGCTCGCGTCGTTGCCTTATCCATCATCTCTAGGCCGGCCGGAATAATGCCAGCAGCAATAATGGCTGCAACCGCATTACCGCCTTTTTCGATGTCATCAAAACTAGCCATAATGACTTGGGCTAATTTGGGTTTTGGTACGAGCTTTACAGTCACTTCTGTGACCGCTGCTAACATGCCTTCACTACCCATCACGATGGCAAGCAAATCGAGTCCGGGCGTATCAGGCGCTAGGCTGCCAAATTCGACAATTTCGCCGCTCATTAAAACACCACGGACGCGCAACACATTGTGCAGCGTTAATCCGTACTTTAGGCAGTGAACGCCGCCGGAGTTTTCGTTGACGTTGCCACCAATCGAGCAGGCAATTTGCGATGATGGATCGGGTGCGTAGTACAGCCCCAAATGGGCAACTGCCTCAGAAATCGCCAGATTGCGCACGCCCGGCTGCACTACCGCAGTACGGGTAAATGGATTGATGTCCACAATCTTTTTGAGCTTGGCAAGCGAGAGAACCAGACCTTGGGCGATGGGCATCGCGCCGCCCGATAAGCCAGTGCCAGCGCCGCGGGGCACTACCGGCACATTCATGGCATGGCAGACCTGCAAAATACGCGATACTTGCGCTTCGTTTTCAGGAAGGGCGACGGCCAAAGGCATGCGCCGATAGGCCGCTAAACCATCACATTCATAGGGGATTGTGTCCTCGGGCTCCCACAAAAGGCCGTCTTCAGCCAAGATGGGCCTGAGCGCAGAGACTAATTTGGCCTGCAAAGCCTGTATTTCTAAGAGATCGGGTGGAGGGGCGACAGTATTCATCACTCCATTTTAGCCATTTACCTATAATCAGTTGATGGGAAATCGACTTTCAAAAATTGCAACGCGAACCGGTGATGCCGGTATGACCGGTTTGGGCGATGGCAGCCGAGTTGAAAAGGACCATTTGCGTATTTGTGCGATGGGCGACGTAGACGAACTCAACTCTGAAATCGGGGTTTTGATGACCGAGGCCATCCCAGAATCCATTGCCAGCGAGATGCAGGTACTCTTTTTGCGGGTGCAGCATGATTTGTTTGATTTGGGTGGGGAGTTGTGCATTCCGAATTACACCTTACTCAAAGAAGAGCAAGTGGCGCAGTTGGATGCGTGGCTCAAGCACTACAACGATACGTTGCCCCCTTTAACTGAATTCATTCTGCCAGGCGGGACACGTGCGGCTGCGCAAGCCCATGTGTGTAGAACGGTTTGTCGTCGCGCTGAGCGATCTATCGTGAAGCTCGGTTGGCACGATACGCTGCACGATTCCCCGCGTCAGTACGTTAATCGCTTATCGGATTTGCTGTTTGTTTTGGCGCGAGTATTAAATCGCGCTGCTGGCGGTCAGGACATTCTCTGGAAGAATCAGAATAAATCCGATTGATCCAGAGTGGCCATTGTGGTTTAACCGCGCCGACGCTTCTTAACGGCTTGCGCTAGGCGCTCTAAGACCTTGACTGAGTCATCCCAATTAATGCACGCATCGGTAATGCTCTTGCCGTATTCGAGGGCACTAGCATCATCTTTGCCTGGGGTGAATTTTTGGGCGCCACCGTTGAGGTGACTTTCGATCATCACGCCAAAGATGTGGCGTGAGCCAGATTCAATTTGTTTTGCAATGTCATCGGCCACCGTGATTTGACGCTCATGTTGTTTGCTGGAGTTAGCATGTGATAAGTCCACCATGAGGCTGGCTGGTAATTTAGCGGCCTCGAGCTCCTGACACGCTGCGGTGACAAATTTTGCTTCGTAGTTTGGTTCTTTGCCGCCGCGCAGAATAACGTGGCAGTCTTTGTTGCCGTTGGTTTCAACGATGGCAACTTGACCATTTTTGTGCACCGATAAAAAGTGATGTTCTCTGCGCGCTGCCTGGATGGCGTCGGTGGCAATACGGATGTTGCCGTCCGTACCGTTTTTAAATCCAATCGGTGCTGACAGGCCAGAGGCGAGTTCGCGGTGCACTTGACTCTCGGTAGTGCGGGCGCCAATGGCTCCCCAGGAGATTAAATCAGCAATGTATTGCGGTGAAATCACATCCAAAAATTCGCTACCGGCAGGCATGCCCATGCGGTTAATTTCCATCAGCACCTGACGCGCAATTCGGAGACCTTCTTCGATGCGGAAACTCTCATCGAGATACGGGTCGTTAATCAAACCCTTCCAACCAACGGTAGTGCGGGGTTTTTCAAAATAGACCCGCATGACGATTTCCAGCTCACCCGAAAAGCGCTTGCGTTCAGCCAAGAGGCGTTGGCAATACTCGAGCGCAGCTCTGGGATCATGAATGGAGCAGGGACCTATAATGACTAAAAGTCGGTCATCTTTGCCATGAATCAGATTACGAATCTTGCTGCGCGTTTGGCTGATTAATTTTTCAATCGCTGTTCCAGCAATTGGAAAAAAACGAATCAGGTGCTCTGGCGGTGGCAGTACCGTAATGTTGTGAATGCGTTGGTCGTCGGTATCCGAGGTTTTATCCACGCTGGCATACCAGTTTTCGGGGGTGATGTTGGTTCGATTGCTCATATCCGTATTTTAAGCTGATTAGGCCGTGCCCCCTACCGTCATACCATCAATCCTGAGGGTTGGCTGGCCTACGCCTACCGGCACGCTCTGACCCTCTTTGCCGCAAACCCCAACCCCGCTGTCCAGTTTGAGGTCATTGCCAATCATCGAGACCTGTTTTAAGGACTCTGGGCCGTTGCCAATAATGGTGGCGCCTTTGACGGGATATTGAATTTTGCCGTTTTCGACCCAGTAGGCCTCGGATGCAGAAAAGACAAATTTCCCGCTGGTAATGTCCACTTGCCCGCCGCCAAAGTTGACCGCATACAGGCCGCGTTTGATGCTAGCAACGATTTCTTGGGGATCTTCTTTGCCAGCTAGCATATAGGTATTGGTCATACGTGGCATGGGCAAGGAAGCAAAACTCTCGCGTCGACCATTGCCGGTCTGCGGCATTTTCATGAGCCGAGCATTCAAGGTGTCTTGAATGTAGCCTTTCAGAATGCCATCCTCAATCAAGGTGGTGCACTGGGTTGGCGTGCCTTCGTCGTCGATATTCAGGGAGCCACGTCGCCCGCTGAGGGTGCCATCGTCGACCACCGTCACTCCCTTGGCAGCCACCCGTTGGCCGATACAACCGGCAAAAGCAGAAGATCCCTTGCGATTAAAGTCACCCTCTAGGCCATGACCAATGGCTTCGTGCAGCAACACGCCTGGCCATCCTGGGCCCATGACAACGGTCATCGGGCCGGCAGGAGCAGGACGTGACTCTAAATTGAGTAGAGCGCTATCGACCGCTTCATCTACCCAGTGGTTAACTAGGTCGGATGTGAAATACCCGTAATCATGGCGCGCACCGCCACCTGCGGAGCCTGATTCGCGACGCCCATTTTGTTCGGCAATCACATGAACCGAAACGCGTACGAGTGGCCTGATGTCGGCCGCAAGCAAGCCATTGGCACGCATCACCAGCACCACGTCAAATTCCCCCGCTAAGCTGGCCATCACCTGAATGATTCGGGGATCCCGCGCTTTGGCGCGCCGCTCAATTGCTTCAAGCAAAGCGATCTTGTCCGTTGGGCTTAAAGAGTCTAGCGGATTTAAGCCGGAATACAAAGTATTGGCGACTGGTGTCGATGTGGTTCTGGCAAGGGCCTGCTTACCACCCGCTGGACCGATTACGCGAGTTGCTTTAGCTGACTTGAGTAGGGCGGGTAGATTGATTTCATCCGAATACGCAAACGCGGTTTTGTCGCCATAAATTGCGCGTACGCCAACACCTTGGTCAATGCTAAAGCTTCCCGATTTAACGATGCCCTCTTCCAGGCTCCAGCTTTCATTGCGTGTGTGCTGAAAATACACATCGGCATCATCTAAGCGATGGGCATACATCATCCCAAACGTATCATGCAAATCCGATTCGGTGAGACCGCTGGGCTCAAGCAGTATTGACTTGGCTATTTGCAGTAAGTCGTCCTGTTGTTTTGGTTTAGACCAATCGGTCGGCATGTGAATGTCATTCATAAATGCAGTGTCTTTCAAAAAATCACATTGTGCGGTGGTGTAATGCTGGCAATTTAGAGCGTACCGCGTTTAACTGTTCTTTGCTGAGAACACCGTGTACCAAGCCCTCACCTTGATCTAGAGCGCTAACAACCTGGCCCCACGGGTCAATCAGCATCGTATTACCCCAGGTGCGACGCTGATTCTGATGAAGGCCTCCTTGGGCCGATGCCAAGACGTAGCATTGGTTTTCAATCGCTCTGGCGCGCAATAAGACATCCCAATGGTCTTTGCCGGTGGTATAGGTAAAGGCAGCTGGAATCAGGTGGCAATCCACCAATCCAATCGCTCGATAGAGCTCGGGAAAGCGCAAGTCGTAACAGATACTCAAACCAAAGCGCCACTCCACTCCATCAACCGAAATCGATACACTTCCTGGTTCATCGCCCGGCGCAATCGTTTCTGATTCTTGGTAGCGCTCTTCGTTTGTCTGAAATCCAAACAAATGGATTTTGTCGTAGCGGGCAATTTGCACGCCATCTGGATTAAATACCAAGGTTGTGTTGAGTACCTTGTTTGGGTCGCTACACTCCAAGGGAATGGTGCCGGCAACTAAATAAATACCATGTTGTTTTGCAAGACTGGATAAACGCTCTTGAATGGGGCCATGGCCTAGTTTTTCTCTCGCCTTGACCTTGTCGGTATCGGCTAAACCCATCAGACAAAAGTATTCTGGTAGCAGAACAAGCTTGGCACCAGTTGCAGCAGCCTCAGCCACCCAATGCGCTGCCCGATCGAGATTTTCTGCAAGCAGGGGCGTAGATACCATCTGAATCGAGCAAACACGCAGTTCTGACATAAGCGAATCAGTTAAAAGTAGGAATACGTCAATCGTACAGCTTTACTTTAATTGGGAGTGGCGATTACACCAGAACCGGTTAAGGACTCAATTGCACTATG
>CALRRC020000030.1:0-6781 GCA_943370515.1 Erythrobacter sanguineus
GGATGATGGTTCTGGCACATTATTTACATCGGCCAACCCAACAAGCATTGCCCCAGTAACAGTGACCCCTCCAACAACTACTGTGGTTAGTGGCGCTAATGCATCTACATTGCTAAATGATGATCGTCCACTAACGATCGCGCCAGTAACGGTGAATGAAGGTTCGCCTTATGCCGTATTTACAGTAGCGGGAGCCACGGGGCAATACACCAGCTTGAGTTTGGCCTCCGATACTGCAACAGTGGGGACGGACACAGGAAGTACCTTAGAGTACTTTGACGGTACAGCTTGGCAACCGTATACCGCTGGTAGTTTTGTGCAGATACCAAGTGGTGGTTTATTGGTGCGTGTAGCAATTGCAAATGACACCAATCTTGAAGTTCCCGCTGGCGAAACGTTCAAATTATTGGCAACAAATACGGGTAGCGGAATAGCTACCGGTATCGGCACCATTAAGGATGATGGTACCGGCACTCTCTTTACCGCCGCCAATCCTACAGGCAGTACGCCCGCAACGTTAACACCGCCAACACCAGTGAATGGCGCGGTGAGTGCTGCCAATGCAGTCAACTTACCGAATGATGATCGCGCTATTAGTGTCAATAGTCTTACTGTAAACGAAGGCTCACCGTACGCAGTATTCACAGTGACTGGAGGCTCCGGTCAGTTTGTCAAACTTGCGACTTCAGCTGGCACAACAAGTCCAGCAGGCCTATCTGACTATGGCTCTGCATTGCAGTACTACAACGGTACTGCTTGGGTCAATTACACGCCCGATACTTTTGTGCAGATTCCAAGTAATGGCACAACCTTATTAGTTCGTAATGCTATTTACAACGACATTACTAGCGATGCTGGCGAAACCTTTAATTTAATCGCCACCACTCTTAATAATGTGTCCGCAACAGGTGTTGGCACCATCATGGATGATGGTACTGGTAATCTGTATAGCGCCACGAATATAACGGGCGTAACAGAAAATCCTGGCGTAAATGGTTTGCCATTAGCAAAAGATAATGAGCTTACCGTTGAAATTAAAGACGTCATCGTAAGAGAGTGCTCCCCTTACGTCATATTTACGCTGGACGGTGGCTATGGCCAGTTGGTGAAATTGAGCATAGCTACAGTCGGAAGCACCACCATTGGATCAAGCGATGATGGTAATAATGACTTAAATAATAAGTTGCAGTATTGGAATGCTGCTGCCAATAGTGGCGCAGGCGCCTGGATTGACTATAACGATAGCGCTGGGGTATCCATTCCAGCGGCAAATGACTTATTAGTACGTTTAGCACTGTATGACCAAGTAGCCTATGAAGGCCCAGAATCAGTCCGATTGACGGTGACGAGTACTGGTGGTGTAGTTCGGGGTACTGGCTTAGCTACCATACGTGATGATGGTATGGGCGATATATTTAGTGGGTATGTCACGTCTACCGATGCTTCGGCTGCTTATGCCGCTGCGTTATTAGACTCAAATGCAACAGCTGCTCAAAAGCAAGCGGCGTTGGATGCTTGGCGCCAAACGAACTTTGAAAAATCAAATCTTATTAGTGCGGGATTTCATGGTGCATTTTACAAAGCTGATGGTGCGGGTTACTACGTTTCAGGAGAAAATGCTTCCCCAACGGGCGGTTACCTATTAACGCCAGTATTGGTTACGCCCGAAAATGGCTACAACTACACTGGCAGCATTATTGATGTTGCGATTGCATCATCTAAAGACCAGTACTTCTTACTGACAACGGATGGCTTGTATGTCTGGGGCAGAATGAATATCGGTTTGGCTACCAGCAGCCTTGATTTCCAAAGAGTTTCAACGCCACCTGAATTTATCGCGGCTGATGTAAAGGCCATGACTGCATCGGCCACTGGCGCCATGTTCTTAATGAAAGACGGTACTGTACGTTCTGCGACATCCGCTGGAAATTCGGGTCATCCAAGCACCGGTGACTTTACTCGGGTAGTAGTAGATGCCACAACAAATGCGCCACTTACCGGTATTACGGATTTAGAGTATTCATACAATACGGCATTTGCCTACAGTGCTAGCACGGATACGTTTTACACATGGGGTACCAGCAATTATTTAGGTAATGGCTCCGCAGTCGCTGCAAATACTGTTGCTGTAGAAATGGCCAGGCCATTTACGTTAGCATCTGGCGTCAAAGTAGTGCAAATTGGTGTGAGTGAAAATACTTACTTTGTGTTGGGCTCTGATAGCAAGGTGTATGTTCTTGGAAGCAATAGATCTGGTTCTGCTGGGCAAAACTCAACCACCGCAGTATTAAGCTGGACAACCATGCGTGACACTACAGGTGTTGCGGGCACATCACTAAGTAATGTGCAGTTTATCAGCGCACAAAACAGTACCGCTGGTAGTTACGGAGGTGCAATTAATATGCTCCTTAAGGATGGCAGCATTTTGGGTACTGGTAGTAATAGCATGAGTATGTTGGGCACGACAATGGCTTCACAGCTTTTCGATGATCAGATATTCGCCAAAGTCTTAATTCCAACGGCGCCTACGGGCTCTATTGTTGGCCAGGTTGCCTATACGGTAGAGACTGGCGGTCACTTTAGCTCTGTATTGCTTTATGGTTGCGCGGGCGTAATTAGTGCGACGGGTCATAACCCTGGCGGCGCCTTTGGTGATGGTTCGATGACTGATCGATTGGCTTATGAAGAAGGTTTATTCTTAGGTAATCTAGCAGAGGCTTGCATTACTCCAGCAGTGGTTGCTAGCGATACGCTAACTGGTCTTTGTGATGATCGTCCGGTAACTGTAAACAACCTTACTGTGAACGAAGGCTCGCCTTACGCGGTATTTAAGGTTGGTGGAGTCGAGGGGCAGCATGTCAGCCTTGCCCTTGCTGCCGGCACAGTAACCCCTGCAACCGCTGACGTTGATTACACCGCTGCTTTGGAGTACTTTAATGGAACTACTTGGGTTGCCTATACGGCTGGAAGTCTGGTAGTTATTCCATCCGATGGGGATGCGAACCTAGGCGAGGCTGCTAATTTATTGGTGCGCGTAGCCATCAAAAACGATAGCTTATTAGATAACAATGAAACGTTTAGGTTGCAAGCAAGTAATACGGGTAATAGCACTTTTACTGGTACAGCCACCATTAAAGATGATGGATCTGGTGATCTATTTAGTATTAATAACACTACAGGAAATACCGACACTGCAAGTGGCATTGGCGACTTGCCTGCAACAAAGGATAATGATCAAGGCTTAAGCGTTGGTAATCTGGTAGTAAACGAAGGGTCACCATACGCCGTCTTTACAGTGAGCGCTGTACCTGGTCAGGTTGTTACTGGCTTGGCTTTGACTGCCACTACGAATGCAAATACTGCACTAAATGCAACGCTTGGCACTGATACTGGTAGCACTCTCGAGTACTGGAATGGTACTGCTTGGGTTGCTTACACCAGCGGTAGTATTACCTTAGATAGCAGCGGTAAATTGTTAGTCCGCACAACGATAGCCGATGATGCCACTGCCGATAACAATGAAACATTCAAGTTAACAGTTACTCCAACTACTGGTGCAGCAGTCGAGGGTACTGCAACTATTAAAGATGATGGATCTGGCACGGTATTTGTTTGGGATATTCCGAACAATGGAGTGGATGAATCCGCTCTCACCGCTGGCGTAGCCCCAACCGTCACCGCACCAACTGTCAATAGTAATGGCCTAATACCCGCCGCAAATGCACCTAGTGCTAAAAATGATGATCGTCCATTAACAATCACTGCAATTGCGCCAACGGTGAACGAGGGATCGCCTTACGCAGCCTTTACGGTTAGCGGCGCTGCCAATCAATTGGCTTCATTAAGCTTTCCAGTCGGCACAAATACTAATTCGCCATTAGCAAACATTGAGTTTTGGAACGGTGCTAATTGGGTTACTTACCAGGCTGGTGATTTAATCCCGCTTGATAATTCTGGAAATGCATTAGTTCGTGTATTGCTAGCGCCAGAACAAGATCAGCTATCTGATAATAGTGAGCCATTTAGCTTAACTGCCACCAATACCGGCGGTATCAGTGCGATTACTCCAGCTACTGTCACCATCATGGATGATGGATCGGGTACTGTATTTGCGCCTACCAATCCGTCTGGACTTACGCCTGCAACGATCGCGGTACCCAATGCTTCCGAAGTCAGCGCCGCTGAAGCTCCAAAGTTAGCGAATGATGACCGACCATTAAGTGTGAATAACATAACCGTGAACGAAGGCTCGCCTTTTGCAGTGTTTACGGTATCTGGTGTAGAGGGTCAGTATGTGAAGTTGGCATTGGGTAATACCAGTAGCAATGCCGATATGGATGCAGGCCTGGGTACCGATACCGGTACCGCTTTAGAGTATTGGAATGGTGCGGCTTGGGTGGCATATACCCCAGGTAGTTTTGTGAAAATTCCGGTGGACGCTGATAGCACAAGTGAGACAGCAAACTTGTTAGTGCGTGTCGCTATTGTCAACGATACAACATCCGACAATAACGAAACATTTACGTTAACAGCAACCAATACTGGTGGCGCAGATAATGTAATTACTGCAAACAATGCTGGTATTGCCACGATTAAAGATGATGGCCAGGGCACTGTATTTGTAACGAGTTCATCCACCAATGGCGCGACTACGGCTGATAATCCAGGTACACCAACAACGCCGCAAACGGTCGCTGTACCAACGGGCAGCATAGTCAGTGGCGCTACAGAGATTGCTAAGCTACCGAATGATGATCGTCCCGTAGCGGTGAATAGTGTGACCGTCAACGAGGCATCGCCTTATCTGATATTTACAGTAGATGCAGAAGTGGGTCAGTATGTGCAGTTGAGTTTGACAGCGGGTACTGCTACAGCTGGTGCTGATTACGTTAATGCACTTCAATATTTTGACGGTACAGCTTGGCAACCCTATACACCCGCTGATTTTGTAAAAGTGCCAGCCGGAAACGGTAATTTGTTAGTGCGTGTGGCAGTTTTGAATGATGCCCCTTATGAAATGGCCGAAACCCTTACGCTTGCTGCCAATAATACGGGTGGCGGCGGCTCAACTGGCATCGGTACGATTACCGATGATGGTACAGGCCTCTTGTTTAGTAGCACAAATACGACTGGTACACCAAACTCACCAGGCACAGTCGATACAAAAGGTACGGGGGATAACACGGATGATGTAACGCTAACACTGAATACCGACATTCCGTTTAGCCCTGCGTTTGTAAATGACTTACTCGTGAATGAAGGCTCACCTTACGTAGTGTTCACTGTCACTGGTGTACCAACGGCAGCCCTTACATTAACCTTGGGGGTTGGCACCAGCCCTGCTGCAACAGCGGGTAGCGATTACACCAATAGCTTAGAATATTCAACTGATGGTGGCGTTACTTGGATTACTTACAACTCCGCAACTCCACCAGCCTTAAGTCTCTCTGGCTCAATGTTGGTACGCGTTCCCATTTTGCAAGATACGATTCTTGATGGAGGCGAGCGCTTTAAATTAAGCGTGAAATACACCGGAGCCGTAGACGGAAGTAAAACCACACTGGTGCCTGATACCGCAAATACTTTTGATGGTTATGCCAAGATTGTCGATGATGGCACCGGTAACATGTGGAATTCCAGTGGCGCACCAGTTACGCCAGCAAGTACAGATGTAGTAGAGAGCAATGCAGTTAATACATTGGCTGATGATGATCGTCCTATCACGGTAGATGATGTTACTGTTAACGAAAAATCTCCTTTTGCTGTCTTTACAGTCACGGCAGCAGAAGGTCAGTATGTGAAATTAGCTCTTGCTGCCACTACCGGTAGTGCCAATGCAACGTTGACGGGCAGTGGCGCTGATATTGGTCCGGCATTGGAGTATTGGAATGGCACGAGTTGGGTGGCTTATACCGACGGCAGTTATGTCAAGATGCCGTCAGATGGTGACACTACCGTAAGTGAGTCGGCTAAATTATTGGTACGCGTGGCAATCAATAACGATGCTGGCCCAGATAATAACGAAACCTACCACTTAAACGTATTTAATACCAGCAGCAAAACCATTCCTACTGATGTTGGTATAGGCACTATTATGGATGATGGTACGGGTACGGTGTTTGCGACAAGTGCCAGCAATCCTGGTGTAACGCCTGGAACTACAGACTCGCCAGCTAGCGCTCAAGTATTGACAGTACCAACAACTACCGTAGTAAGTGCTACTGATGCAACTCAGTTAGCTAATGATGACCGTCCATTAACAATCGCCCCAGTAACGGTCAATGAAGGTTCTCCATTTATTGTCTTTAAGGTAGAGGGTGCAGTAGGTCAATACACCAGCTTAGCTTTAGCTCCTATTACTGGATCTGCAACCCTAGGCACAGACACTGGAACCGTCTTGGAGTATTTTGACGGCACAAATTGGCAAACCTACAGCGCTGGTGATTTTATAAAAATACCAGCCGGCGGCTTACTGGTGCGTACGGCCATTGTGCAAGATTCAATAGCTGACAATAATGAAACGTTTAATCTAGTCGCAGCCAGCCCTGGCGGCACAGCAGTCAATGGCCTTGGCACTATAAAAGATGATGGTACAGGTAGCGTATTTAATGCTAATAACAATACAGCCATACCAAATACTGTGGCCGCATCCACTTTAGATGATGATCGTCCATTAACGGTTACAGCAGTTGCGCCAATCGTCAACGAGAACTCTCCTTATGCAGCATTTGAAGTGAGTGGTGGGGCAAATCAATTAGCAAAGCTGAGCTTGCCAACAAAT
>CALRRC020000031.1:0-6780 GCA_943370515.1 Erythrobacter sanguineus
CCGATTTCATCTTGGCCGTGATTGGTGAGGAGCTCGGTTTTGCCGGAGTGCTCGTCATCATCTTTTTGTTCTACTGGATTGTGCGCCGCGCTTTTCTGATTGGTCGAACTTCATTGCAATTGGATCGCAGTTTTGCCGGCTTGGTAGCAAAAGGCATTGGTATCTGGATTGGGTGGCAAGCCTTCATCAATATGGCAGTGAATTTAGGTTTGCTACCGACGAAAGGCTTAACACTGCCGTTAATTAGCTATGGCGGCTCTGGAATTTTGATGAATGCCGTTGCGATTGCCGTATTGCTCAAGATTGATTATGAGAATCGTGTCTTAATGCGGGGAGGCAAGTTATGAATCAGCCTTCCATCTTAGTCATGGCCGGCGGTACTGGCGGGCATATCTTCCCTGGATTAGCAGTGGCTGAGCTCTTACATGCGCGCGGCTGGCAGGTGGCTTGGTTAGGCAATGCCAATGGTATGGAATACCGCTTGGTGCCGAGTCGCGGGTTTCCGTTTGAGGCAGTCAATTTTGGTGGCTTGCGCGGTAAAGGCCTGCTGACTAAGCTAATGCTGCCCTTTAATTTAGCAAGAGCGTGTTTGCAAAGCTGGCAGATTATTCGCAGGCTCAAGCCAAGTGTCGTACTGGGCATGGGCGGTTACATCACCTTTCCCGGTGGATTAATGAGTACCTTACTCAAGCGCCCGCTCGTTTTACATGAAGCAAACTCGGTTGCTGGCAGCGCCAATCGCTACCTCTCCAAGATTGCCACTAAAACGCTGACGGGATTCCCCAATACATTTCCCAAAGGCGAGTGGGTTGGTAATCCGATTCGCAGTGAGTTTGAGTCAATCGCGTCGCCTGCCAAGCGGTATGGGGCGCGAACTGGCCCGCTGACATTGTTAGTCGTCGGTGGTAGTTTGGGTGCCGCCGCCCTCAATGAAACGATACCTGCGGCGCTTGCGCTGATGTCTGCTGAGGAAAGACCACAGGTAGTGCATCAGGCGGGTGAAAAACACGTCGTTGAACTCAAGCAGCGCTATGCTGATTATGGGCTTACTGCAAATGTACGTGCTTTTATTAGCGATATGGCAGAGGCGTATGCTGCAGCCGATCTCGTTATATGCCGTTCGGGCGCAATGACCGTCTCTGAAATTGCTGCCTGCGGCGTCGCCGCCTGCTTCGTCCCATTTCCATTTGCGATTGACGACCACCAAACTGCCAACGCAGCGTTTTTATCAAGAGCAGATGCGGCTAAGTTATGGCCACAAACCGACCTCAATCCAAGCGCACTGGCTGCTTGGTTACAACAAGTACGCCGCCCGGAGTTAATGGCAATGGCAGAACGTGCTCGTGCTTTAGCAAAGTTGCAGGCAACCGAGCGCGTGGCAGCCATATGTGCTGAATCTGCAGGAGTAACCCAATGAAGCATATTGTTCAGCAAATTCATTTTGTCGGCATTGGTGGCGCGGGCATGAGTGGCATTGCCGAAGTATTACTTAATTTGGGGTACCAGGTTTCGGGTTCTGATTTAGCCGAAAGCGCGACAACAAAACGCTTGCGTGAGCTAGGCGCCGATATTCAGATCGGCCACAAGGCTAGTCATGTTGGCACTGCTGAGGCTGTCGTGATTTCAACAGCAGTAGCTGGCAACAATCCCGAAGTGATTGCTGCACGCGCTGCAAAAATTCCGATTATTCAGCGTGCTGTAATGCTGGGTGAACTGATGCGCTTAAAGCAAGGCATTGCCATTGCAGGCACGCATGGAAAAACCACCACTACCAGTTTAGTGGCTTCGGTGCTCGCTGAGGGAGGGTTAGATCCCACATTTGTAATTGGCGGAAAGCTCAACTCAGCCAATGCCAATGCACGCCTGGGGCAAGGCGACTTTATTGTGGTCGAAGCAGATGAATCAGATGCCTCATTCCTGCAGTTATTCCCAGCCATGGAAGTTATCACCAATATTGATGCCGATCACATGGATACCTATCAGCATGATATGGCGCGGCTCAAGCAGGCATTTGTGCAATTTACGCAGCGTATGCCCTTTTATGGCATTGCGATTGTGTGCGCAGACGATGCAAACGTGAGGGACCTGATCCCCTTCGTATCGCAACCCATTCTGAAATACGGTACTGCCGATGATGCCGATATCCGCGCGCACCACATTCAGGCGGACGGAACGCGGATGCGCTTTACGGTGGAGCGCCGTACGATTCGACGTCACGGCGCTAAGCCGGGACCCTTGCAAATCGAGCTCAATCTCCCAGGCTTACACAATGTGCGCAATGCCCTTGCTGCGATTGGTATAGCGACTGAATTGGGGGTACGCGATGACGCGATTGTGAAAGCCTTATCAGAATTTAGTGGCGTTGGCAGGCGTTTCCAACGCTACGGTGATATTGAATTGGCAAAGGGCGGAAGTTTCACCTTAATCGATGATTATGGACACCACCCCGTTGAAATGGCGGCCACCTTGGCAGCAGCACGTGGCGCTTATCCGGGTCGCCGACTGGTTTTAGCATTTCAGCCGCATCGCTACACCAGAACCCGCGATTGTTTTGGTGACTTTGTGGATGTGTTGCGTGGCTTTGATGCCTTGGTGTTGACGGATGTTTATCCCGCCGGAGAGCCTCGTATCAAGGGCGCAGATGGTGAGAGTTTATTTAAGGCAACTTGCACAACTGATGCAGGGCTCAAGTCAGCATTACTGCAACATGCCGATTCCTCTTATGTTGCCAAGGTAGCAGACATGCCTGAGGCGATTACGACCATGCTGCGTGATGGCGATGTCGTCATTACGATGGGTGCCGGATCCATATCCACTTTGCCCGCCATCTTGTCGGGAGCGCAACATGCTTAATCGCACGATACCCTGGGGAGAACGCGTCAATATTAATCTTGCTAAGCTAAAGCCGAGTGACCTAGGTAAGGTCGGGGTATTGCTCGGCGGTAAATCAGGTGAACGAGAAATTTCGCTCTTATCTGGCAATGGTGTTTTAAGCGCTCTTCTGGAAAAAGGGATTGATGCGCATGCCTTTGATCCGGGTGCTCGCAGTCCTACTGAGATTGAGAATGAAGGGTTTGATCGCGTCTTTATTGCACTGCATGGCCGCTATGGCGAGGATGGCACGATTCAGGGATTGCTTGAGTTGCTGCAAATTCCGTATACCGGCAGTGGCGTCCTTGCTTCTGCGCTGTCCATTGACAAAATTGCAACCAAACAAATCTGGCTCAGTAATGGCTTATCGACACCTGACTTTGAAGAGCTGACGCCAGAGAGTAATTGGGCCGCAGTAGCAAAGCACTTAGGCTTACCTTTGATCGTCAAGCCAGCCCATGAAGGTTCGTCATTGGGCTTAACCAAAGTCAAAACGGTAGAGGAACTGCCAGGTGCCTATGCAAAAGCAGCTGCTTTGGATACTAAAGTCATTGCAGAGACCTGCATTATTGGCGATGAATTAACTTGCCCATTAGTGGGTGAGGGTCAAAGTGCTGAAGCGCTGCCAGTGATTCGGATTGTTCCGCCGGATGCAAATTACGACTTCCACAATAAATACTTTTCAAACGATACGAAATATTGTTGCCCTACTGGCTTGGATGAGGCCATTAATCAAAAAGTTCAAGCCCTAGCGCTGAATGCTTACCGTGCATTGGGCTGCCGCACCTGGGGTCGCGCGGATGTGATGTTGGATGACCGCGATGGCACGCCTTACTTATTGGAGATGAATACATCCCCCGGCATGACATCCCATTCGCTAGTGCCAATGGCAGCAAAAGCAGCGGGTGTGAGTTATGCCGATTTAGTGTTGTGGTTGCTGAGCCAAACGATGGATTCAAAAAAATGAGTAATTTAGCGAAGCGCTCATTTTATTTTGTCCTGGGCATGTCTACACCCTTGCTTAATAATCCCGCACGAATGGCTGAGCTGAGTCGTTGGTTAATGCGTCTCTTCTTTCTAATGGCAATGGTTGCAGGATTAATGTGGCTGAGCCAGCGACCTGTTTTTGCCTTACGCCAAATGCAAGTTGAGCCCTTGCCGGGGCAAGTTGTCAAGCACGTCAATTTATCCCAAGTAAAAAATCAAGTGCTGGAGCAAGTCCAAGGTAATTTTTTCACAGTGCGCCTTGAAAACATTAAGGAAGCATTTGAAGCGCTGCCATGGGTACGACACGCCAGTGTTCGGCGGATATGGCCGAATGGCATCGCCGTGAGCATTGAAGAGCAAAAGCCATTTGCTATATGGGGTAACCGCAGTGAGCAAAAGTTCATGAATGGTTTTGGCGAAATATTTAGTGGCAGCCTTTCGCAGGTGGATGATCCCTCACTTTTAATCGAAGCATCGGGACCAATTGACTCGAGTAAAGAAGTAATGCAGCTCTATCAAAAAGCCAGCCGCTGGTTTGCGCCTTGGAATGTCGATGTGATTAGCGTCAACTTATCGGATCGGTATTCCTGGAGCGTGAAGTTATCCAACGGCATCCGCGTTGAATTTGGCCGCGATGAGGAGGCTCAAGGGAAGGTCTTAACCGAGGAGCGCGTTGCACGCCTCATTGAATACTGGCCAAAAGCACAAGAGCGACTGACGAGTCGTGTGGATGTCATTGATTTGCGTTATAGCAATGGATTTGCAGTACACCTTGCGAGTGCGGGCAGCAAAAATTCAGAGCCAGATGCGAAAAAAAGTGGAGTACAACGGTGAATTTAAGAATGAGGAAATTTGATGAGTAAGGATAACCGAGACCTTTTGGTCGGTCTTGATATTGGCACATCAAAAGTAGTTGCTTTGGTTGCTGAGCTCGAAGCAGATGGGCAATTTAATGTAGTTGGTGTTGGGCAAACTACGTCTAAGGGATTGAAGAAGGGCGTTGTGGTCAATATTGAGGCCACAGTGCAATCGATTCAAAAAGCACTCGAGGAAGCCGAAGTAATGGCGGATCGTCGCATTGTTCAGGTATTTACTGGCATTGCAGGGAATCATATTTTTAGTTTCAACTCGAGTGGTATGGTTGCCATTCGGGATAAAGAGGTTGGCTCCACCGATGTAGAGCGCGTACTCGAGACAGCAAAGGCCATCAATATTCCGACGGATCAGCAAATTCTGCACATCTTAATTCAGGAATTCATCATCGATGGGCAGGAAGATGTGCGTGAGCCAATTGGCATGAGTGGACTGCGTTTAGAGGTAAAGGTCCACATCGTTACTGGCGCTGTGAGTGCAGCCCAGAATATTGTGAAATGCGTGCGGCGCTGCGGCTTAGAAGTCAATGATTTGATCTTGCAGCCACTCGCCTCTAGTCTCGCCGTACTTACCGAAGATGAAAAAGAGCTCGGCGTAGTCTTGGTGGACATCGGCGGCGGTACAACTGACATTGCTATTTATAGTCAGGGATCGATTCGCCACACCGCAGTGATTCCGATTGCGGGTGATCAAATTACCAATGACATTGCAATGGCATTGCGCACTCCGACAGTGGAGGCAGAAGACCTCAAAATTCATTATGGAATTGCCCGCCAAGATATGGCGGATTCCACCGCCATGATCGATGTGCCTGGCGTGGGTGA
The DNA here is from genome assembly GCA_943370515.1 of Erythrobacter sanguineus. Classification (GTDB taxonomy): domain Bacteria; phylum Pseudomonadota; class Gammaproteobacteria; order Burkholderiales; family Burkholderiaceae; genus Polynucleobacter. The sequence continues at coordinate 5,556 of CALRRC020000031.1, forward strand.
TCGTGAGCCACGGCCTATCTCAAAGCAGGCACTTGCCGCGGTGATTGAGCCACGCGTCGAAGAATTGTTTACTTTGGTATTGGGCGTTGTGCGTGACTCGGGCTATGAGGGAATGGTTTCATCGGGCATCGTTTTAACGGGCGGAACCTCCCTAATGCCCGGCATGGTTGAGTTAGCCGAGCAGGTCTTTTTGAGGCCTGCACGAATTGGAACCCCAGAATACCGCGGCCATCTTCACGAAGTATTGAGAAGTCCACGCTTTTCAACGGGCATTGGACTCTTAATGGAAGGCCAGGCGCAGCTGATGCGCGGTCGCCGCGTATCGCAATCAGGCTCTTTTCAAGGTGCTTTTGTGCGAATGAAGGAATGGTTCGCAGGTAATTTTTAAGTTTTTTCGTCGTCGTTAATGTAACTAAGTAACTCAGGAGGGTTTATGGAATTCGAAATGGTAGATCAAGATATGGCCGGTAAGACCATTATTAAAGTGGTTGGAGTCGGGGGTGCTGGCGGTAACGCTGTTCAGCATATGATTCGTCGCGGTGTGGACGGAGTAGAGTTTATTTGCATGAACACGGATGCCGGTGCATTGCAGCGCTCTGCGGCATCGATCAACTTGCAATTAGGATCAAGCGGTCTTGGCGCGGGGGCAAAACCAGAAATTGGTGCAGCATCTGCACAAGAGGCTCGCGCTCGTATAGCAGATTCATTGCAAGGCGCACACATGGTGTTCATTACTGCTGGTATGGGTGGTGGAACCGGGACTGGTGCAGCGCCCATCGTGGCTCAAGTTGCCAAGGAAATGGGAATTTTGACGGTAGGCGTCATTAGTAAGCCATTTGATTTTGAGGGCATTAAGCGCTTAAAAGTCGCGGAAGACGGGGCGCATGAGTTAGAGGCGTATGTCGACTCCCTCATCGTTGTTCTGAATGAGAAGTTGTTTGAAGTCATGGGTGAAGATGCCGAGTTTGATAAAGCCTTTGCCTGTGCAGACGATGTGTTGCATAACGCGGTTTCAGGTATTGCTGAAATCATCAATGTCCAAGGCTTGATCAACGTCGACTTTGAAGATGTGAAGACGGTCATGGGCGAACAGGGCAAAGCCATGATGGGTACTGCTACTGTTTCTGGAATGGACCGCGCTCGTTTGGCTGCAGAGGCTGCAGTTGCCTCTCCTTTACTAGAGGGCGTTGACTTATCGGGCGCACGCGGTGTTTTGGTCAACATT
>CALRRC020000032.1:0-6600 GCA_943370515.1 Erythrobacter sanguineus
CCTACCGAAGTGCTAACCATTGTTGGCGCTGCTGTAGGAACGATGATTGCCGCCAATACCCCAACCAATCTGAAGAAAATGTTTTCAGCGCTGGGGGGTGCTTTTAAGACGGCAAAAAATGTAAAGCAAAAGTCCTTAGACCTCTTGTGTTTGATGTTTGAGATTTTGCAAAAGATTAAACGAGATGGATTGATGTCGCTGGAGGGGGACATTGAGGAACCCGAATCAAGCCCGCTCTTTGAGAAATACCCCGAGATATTGAAAGACCATCATTTGGTCGATTTTATTACGGACTATTTGCGCATGATGCTGGGTGGATCGCTCGACGTGATCCAGATCGAAAGTTTGATGGAGCAAGAACTCGATGTGCATCATCAGGAAGCCCATATCCCAGTCAATGCGGTGACCAACGTCGGTGATGGCTTACCGGCATTCGGAATTGTGGCTGCCGTGATGGGCGTGGTACACACCATGGGCTCCATTGGCTTGCCTCCTGCCGAATTAGGCAAACTGATTGGCGCCGCGCTCGTAGGAACCTTCCTGGGTATTTTGTTGGCGTATGCATTCGTTTCCCCGGTAGCAAAAGTACTGGAGCAAAAAGCAGAGGCAGAAAGCCGTTCCTACATGGCGATAAAAGCAATTCTGATTGCAAGTTTGAATAATTTCCCTCCTGCGGCAGCTGTGGAGTTTGGTCGTAAAGTACTCTTTAGCTATCAGCGCCCTTCATTTGCTGAGCTTGATGAGGGTACCAAAGCAGTTAAAGGAAAGTAAGCGGCATGGCTAAGAGCGACGCGCCGATTATTGTCATTAAGCGCGTTAAGAAGGGCGGTCACGGGCATCACGGTGGCGCTTGGAAAATCGCCTACGCCGACTTCGTAACGGCCATGATGGCCTTCTTCCTGTTGATGTGGGTGCTGGGCTCCACAACAGCGGGCGATTTGGCCGGTATCTCTGCCTACTTCCAAAACCCACTCCGCGTTTCATTGTCTGGTGGCCAAGGCTCGGGCGATGCGACTCGGATTATCAAGGGCGGTGGTGACAACATCACTAAAACGGTGGGTGAGGAATCGCGAGCAGATGCGGACACCGAGCAGCGCCGGATCAGCGATTCGTCTGTAACCGACGTTGAAAATGCCCGCAAAGATAAAACCAAAAATGAGCTGGTCAAAGAAGATATTCAGAAGAAGATTGATGCCGATCCGGAGTTAAAAAATGCCAAAGGCCAAGTCTTTATGGACATCAATGCCGAAGGTTTGCGCATTCAGGTGGTAGACGAAAAAGGCAAGCCCTTATTCAGCAGTGGAGGATCGGTGCCCAGCGTTACTGCAAGGCGGCTATTGCGAATTATTGGTAAATCCCTGCAGGAGACCCCCAGCCCAATCCGAATTGAAGGCCACACCGACGGTACAAAATACGGCAATGGTGAGGCTGGCTATACCAACTGGGAGTTGTCAACCGAGCGAGCAAACGTAGCACGTCGGGAGTTAATTACCGGTGGCCTAGATCCATCTCGCGTCGTTCAGGTGATTGGTTTTGCAAACACAGTGCCACTCAATCCCGAAGATTTAAATGATCCCCTGAATCGCCGTATTTCGATAACGGTGCTCAATAAAAAACCGAAGCAAGAAGAGAAGCCACTTGTGAGGCCAGTAGAAAAATTACCGGAGGGTCTGCCAAAAGGAGCCCAAGAGATACCGGTCAATCTGCGTGCTCCGGCTCAATTCTTATCGAAAGATAATGCTCCCAAATCGCCAGCCATGGAGATACCGCCTAAGGTAAGCCCATCTCCAGACAAGTCAGCGAGGTAGCACCTTGTTTAAAGCGTATGGCTTAGCCCTTCTTGTTGGAGCGTCTATTTGCAGTTCAGTCTACGCATCAGAGAGTAAGTCTCAGACTACGAGTGCGCCCGCAAAAACCCAACAGACAGCTTCAGCGAATGCGGGTTCTGAGCCCTTTGTGGGCCCTGCTAGCGAAGCAAAAAAACTGTATCGACGGTATAAGCGGGCTTATGACAAGACGGTAGTGGCAATTGCCTGCGTACGCGATCCAAAATGCATCGAGCCCGAAGATGAAGTGCTGCGTCATAGCAAAGAAGCCTTACGAATTTTGCAAAAGCTAGATGCCTTAGCAGCGGAAGGTGATGTGCAAGCAAACTACTATCGGGGCTTAATCGCTTTCGAGCGCGGCCGATTCTATAGCGCCCAAGCCTCCGTGATAACCCATCCCGATTTCATTTTGAGTGCAACCGTATACCGGCGCTATTCGAGGGAACAATTTTTACTAGCAGAAAAATATTTCAGTGTGCCCGCTAAATTGAATAATCCCTTTGCGTGCCGTTATATGGGCGATATTTATAGCTCGACCATCTTAGGGCAGCCACGCAAGGATAAGGCCACAAACTATTACTACACGGCAGCAATCGGATTTATTGAGCAAGGCAATAAATTGGAAGGGGCGAAGATGTATACCGCCATGCAAGAAAATGCAAACCCCGCAGATTCTCGGATTGTTAAAGTCTATGCTAAATTGCACAATGAAGAACCTATTGTGAACTGGCGAAAATTGCCCAATGAAGTCGTGCAAAAAATCCCCGCCAAAAAATCACAAGAAACATTAAATTAGTATTTAACGGAGATCTGCGATCATGAATGCAAAATTGGAACTACTGACGAGATTTCTAAAAAAACTCTTGTTCTGGTTGATTCTCCCGTTAGTACTGCTTATTTCCTTTTTTGTCTTAGGGGAGCAGTTTGAGGTTGGTCGATTATCTGCCGTTGCCAGCTGCGAAGGCAGTGTCAATAACCCAGCCTGCATCCGTAGCAAAGGATATTTGGCAAATGCACCGTATTACCCCGACTTGACGCGCCGTTATTTTGCTTCGTATGCCCGAATGATTGGCGGGGATCTTGGCGCAAGTTACCGGGTAGAGCCACAGCTGCCTGCGCTGAATCTAAAAAAGGCCAATGAAGGTGCCGAAGAAGAGCTCGATGACGCAGAAGAGCAAAAATCAGGCCCAACTAAAGATAAGTTGCCGCCCGCTAAGAAGTAGGCCCTCAATAGACCTTGTTTGAAACGATGGGAAATACCAAATGGCATTCTGTAGTTCGTTTGCCATTGGTATTTCTGGCATGCCTTGGATTGCTGGCTTGCTCTGACTACCAGCGCGCCCGTTCTGCCTACGAGGCAGGGGAATACACCAAGGCATTGCAGATTTTTGAGCGCCTCTCGGAGGCAGGAAATAGCCAAGCGCAATACGACTTATCGCAGATGTATTTCCAAGGCATTGGAACCCCCAAAAGTATTGAGCAGGGTTGGATGTGGATGAACCGCGCTGCCGATAAGGGGAACATCCAAGCAATGCTCGAGTTGGGCGTTCGTTATCAAGTGAGCAGTAGCCTAGAAAACGGCGAAGAGATGGCTTTTGTATGGTTTCAAAAGGCTGCCATGGCTGGCAGCCCGGTTGGGCAATATAACCTGGCCCGCCTCTATGAATCTGGAAAACAGACCCCGGTCGATTTAGTACAAGCGTATGTTTGGATGACCATGTCCAATAAAAGCGGGAACCCAACTGCAGCGCCTGAGGCAAAGGCACTCAAGGCAAGGCTCAGTTCGGACGAGCTAGCCAGTGCCAACCAGATGATTCAGGAGTTAAAAAAGACCCTGCCTTAAGCTTCTGGATGTCTGGTTGCTAAATCGTTTATCCTCGAGCTTGAACTACGACCGATACGGGGTGTGCGTTGGCGGAATCGGATGACAATTCGCAGGAAAAAGAGCTAGAACCGAGTGAGCAGCGAATATTACGTGCTCGTGAGCAGGGTCAGCTTCCGCAATCAAGGGATATCGCCACCTTTGCCCTGCTAACAGTTTTTATCATTTTTTTAATCGGTGCGGGACCCCTCCTGCTCCAGCAGTTGGTTTTAATAACCAAAGCCAGTTTTATCTTTGCTGAGCCAGCAAAGTTAATTGATCATATTCAAGAGTGGTTCGGCGGCCCTTTGGTCATGGTATTGCTTTTGCTTGCTTTGGTTTTACTGCCAGTATGGTTGGTGGGCTTATTAGCGCCCCTGTTCTTGGTTAATTTTCGCGCCTATTACGCGCCGATGTTTAAGCTGGAGAGACTGGATTTTATTGCCGGATTTGGGCGAATGGTCTCCCTAAATGCGCTAGCGGAGTTAGTAAAAAACATCATCAAGACAGCGCTCATACTTGGAATCGGTATCGCTTATTTGGTTGGGCTATTTGCCTATATTCGTACGATCGTGAGTCAGGATTTTGACTCGGCGCTAATGCACACTACCTATTTAATCTTGGGTGGTTTTTTGCTGCTGATGGCGCCGCTACTGCTCATCGCCGTTGGGGATGGCTGGTATCAGTGGTTCAATTTCCGCAAAGAAATTCGGATGAGCCCAGAAGAAATGAAGCAGGAAATGAAAGAATCAGAGGGCTCGCCTGAGGTAAAGCAACGTTTACGGCAGCGGCAGCGGCAAATTGCATCGTCGCGCATGATGGCGGCAATCGAGCGGGCAGATGTGGTTTTAGCCAACCCAGAACACTATTCGGTGGCGCTGCGTTACGACATCAAGACCATGGCAGCCCCCATCGTCATCGCCAAAGGAGCGGATCAAATTGCCTTGCGTATTCAGGAGGTGGCGCGCGAGCATGATGTGCCGATTGCACAAATCCCACCGCTAGCGCGTTACCTTTATAGCCAATTGGAAATAGGCGAAGCGATACCCCTGTCCTTGTTTGAGGCAATCGCTAAGATATTGGCTTGGGCTTATGAGGTCAAGGAATCAGGTGGAGCTGAAGGCGATTTACCCGAAGTCAGCTTTATTCCAGAGCAGCTAAAGCCCGGCAAAGCAGTGCTTTAATTCATGACGCTCTTGGCAAAGGTGGTTCCCACATCCTCAGGGAAGTAATAAATCAACATCAGTTCATTGCGGTTATTGAGGCTGCGACCAATCTGAAAGGCGACTTGACCGCCCGCAAAAATGTAGGTTTTTGATTTACGAATACCTGCAGCAAAAGCGCTTTCCTGACCTTCGGAAGGGGTGTAGTCAAGGCCGTATTTAATGGTGAAGCGCTCAATGATGGTGTCGGCCACCTCTTTGTTGTAATAGCCCAATTCCTTCTTCATCAGCACCATGCGGCCCGCCTCGTTGTAAATCAGCCAAATTTGCTCTTCAGTATTCGCTTCTTTAATCTTGCAGCTTAAGGTGAGCTCATACTCGGTGCACGGAAATTGCGTTTTGGCCTCTTCTTTGGAGATATTAAAAGGAATCCCTTTGTATCCTTCGAGCGGTAATTTCATCACTGCCGTATCAGGAACCCACGGTTTTGTATTGGCTGGCTCGGCTTTATCGCCACACCCCCCGAGGAAGGCTAAGCAAGCACAAGTCAGGGAGAGTTGGGCCCAGCGATGAGAAAAAAAGATGCGATGCATGTATATGTCCTATGAATGCCCTAGCTTATGAAGGCCTTTGAAATCAATATACCAAGACGGCGATCGATTGCCTAGTGCAAAGGCATGGTGGCAACAAGCAGATACATACTAAGTAGTTACCGAAGATCTTGATTGCCAATTCGCCATCGGGCTAGTTAATTTGATGATGGAGAAAAAAAATTGCCCCCATAGCGGTTAAAATACAGTTAAGTCTATAATTTATAAGTATTGTTTATGCTAAATCGCCCTTTTTTTTTGGGGGGAGGTTGGCATCTCCTTTTTTATTGGTAACTCTTTGCCTCGCTATTATTTATTTCATCTCGTGCGTATTTTAGTGCAGCTGCGTCTAGCCAGACTAACCCTTGCCACCTTTTTTTCGTGTGCACTGTTTAGTACGGCTGCATTAGCGCAAGGTATCTCGGTAGAGGCCAGTCAAGTCGCGCAAGTAAAAACCAATGCAGAGGCCAGCGCCTTGATTAAAACCTGGTCCGATCGAACGCGCGCTGGGGTGGGCAATATGATCGCGCAAGAAAATGGGGTGAGTAAAGAAATTGAGGCCGGCTATGCACGCCTAATCAAATCGTGTGAGTTGGCGCAAGCCTTAAAAGATGGTTCACCTAAATTTGATACGTCGCGGGTCAATGGCTATATTGCCCAGTTTGATGACCGCATTGCTAAGATTGCTAGCGCTCGCCAAGAAGTAGTAGGTAAGGCACAGGCTTTACTAAGTAGTACTGATGCCAAGCCGCCAGCCAACTGCGGTTTATTTGCGGGTGACGCCCCACCGTGCCAAACCTTCAAATACAAAAAAGAAATGGGCCAGTATTTACTGACGAGCGCCAATACGTACTACGATATTGTTACAAAGCGCTATCAACTATATAAAGCAATTGCGATCAAAAGCCGTGAGCAGTGCATCCGCCCTGAGTTTTTAGCTAAATTGGCCAATGCCGATGAAGAGCATTTAGTTAGTTATGAACGTAAATCAACGCAAGTCTTTTTGCGTTTACTAGAATCGGTCCAAGGCGCTTTTATTAATCAAAGCGTACAGTAATATTGTCGCTGGGTGTTCGTATGCATCTCAAATCGCTCACCCAAAAAAACCTCGCTTTTCGAATTATTGCCCTGGGCGTACTCGTGATAGCCATCATCGGGTT
>CALRRC020000033.1:0-6588 GCA_943370515.1 Erythrobacter sanguineus
TTGCGTCAAATTGGTAAAGCAGGTGCAAATCGCTGGCGTGGTATTCGCCCAACCGTTCGCGGTGTGGCAATGAACCCAGTCGATCATCCACATGGTGGTGGTGAAGGTAAGACCGGCGAAGGCCGTGTTCCTGTATCGCCATGGGGCACTCCAACCAAAGGTTATCGTACACGTCGTAACAAGCGTACAACTTCGATGATCGTTCAACGTCGTCAAAAACGTTAAGCGATAAGGATAAATAGATATGACACGTTCAGCTAAAAAAGGTCCGTTTTGCGACGCCAGCTTGGTAAAAAAGGTGGAAGTTGCACAGGCTAACAAAGACAAAAAGCCGATTAAAACTTGGTCACGCCGTTCAACAATTCTGCCCGACTTTATTGGTCTGACAATTGCTGTGCACAACGGTCGTCAACACGTTCCGGTTTATGTATCAGAAAACATGGTGGGTCATAAGTTAGGCGAGTTCGCTTTGACCCGTACTTTCAAAGGTCACGCTGCTGACAAGAAAGTAACGAAGAAGTAAGGGGATGATGATGGAAGTTAAAGCTATTCACAAGGGCGCCCGCATTTCTGCGCAAAAGACACGTTTGGTCGCTGACCAAATTCGTGGTTTGCCAATTGCACGCGCCATGAACATTTTGAATTTCAGCCCCAAGAAGGCCGCATTTATTGTGAAGAAGGTAGTTGAGTCTGCAATGGCCAACGCCGAACACAATAAAGGCGCCGATATTGATGAGCTCAAAGTTGCCGCAATTATTGTTGACAAGGGAACCTCCTTGAAGCGATTTACAGCGCGCGCCAAAGGCCGTGGCAATCAAATCGAAAAACAAACTTGTCACATTAGCGTGACCTTGAGTAACTAAGGAAAGATATGGGCCAAAAGATAAACCCCACCGGATTCCGACTCTCGGTAAGCAAGAATTGGACATCGCGTTGGTATGCGAACAATACTGATTTTGCAAAAATGCTCAAAGAAGATGTGGACGTTCGCATCTATTTGAAAAAGAAATTGAAGAACGCCTCCGTTAGCAAAGTCATCATTGAGCGTCCAGCAAAAAATGCACGCATCACGATTTACAGCTCACGCCCAGGTGTCGTGATTGGCAAAAAAGGCGAAGACATTGAAGTACTCCGCCGTGAACTGCAAAAGCGCATGGGCGTTCCTGTCCATGTGAACATTGAAGAGATTCGCAAGCCTGAAGTCGACGCACAATTGATTGCTGATTCGATTACTCAGCAGTTAGAGAAGCGCATCATGTTCCGTCGTGCTATGAAGCGTGCCATGCAAAATGCAATGCGCCTTGGCGCACAAGGCATCAAGATCATGTCATCGGGTCGTTTGAATGGTGCTGAGATTGCGCGTCGCGAATGGTATCGCGAAGGCCGCGTTCCACTTCACACCTTGAAGGCGGACATTGATTACGCAACATCGGAAGCAGAAACAACCTACGGCATTATTGGTGTCAAGGTATGGGTATACAAAGGCGACACATTGGGTCGTGGCGCAGATGCTCCAGTAGCAGCGCCAGCAGAGCCAGTCGTTGATGACAAAAAACCACGTCGTGCTCCATCCAAAACAATAGCGCGTAAACCAGCGGGTGATGCAAAGCCTTTAGTGGCCGCAAAGCCAGCTGTTAAGCGTGTTAGCAAAGCAGCCGCCAAGCCAGAAGCTGCTGCTGATACACAGAAGTCAGGAGAGTAAAGCATGTTGCAACCAAAGCGTCGCAAATATCGCAAAGAGCAAAAAGGCCGTAATACTGGAGTCGCAACACGCGGCAGTTCAGTTGCCTTTGGTGACTTTGGATTAAAGGCAGTTGGTCGTGGTCGATTAACCGCGCGTCAAATTGAGTCGGCGCGCCGAGCAATGACCCGCCACATTAAGCGCGGTGGCCGTATTTGGATTCGTATTTTCCCAGATAAGCCAATTTCGCAAAAACCAGCCGAAGTCCGTATGGGTAACGGTAAAGGTAATCCAGAGTACTACGTTGCTGAGATTCAGCCAGGCAAAGTGTTGTATGAAATGGATGGAGTAGATGAGACCTTGGCGCGCGAAGCTTTCAAGCTAGCTGCAGCGAAGTTACCTATTCAGACCACATTTGTGATTCGCCACTTAGGCTAATCGGGATAGAGACAATGAATAACAAAGAATTGCAAACCAAAGACCTGAATGCCTTAAACAGCGAACTGTCTGAGCTCCTTAAAACGAGCTTCAAACTGCGCATGCAAAAGGGCACTCAGCAACTTCAAAACACTAGCCAATTGGGTAAAGTTAAGCGCGACATCGCTCGCGTGAAGACATTCATTACCCAAAAGACTGCCCAGAAATAAGGAAGGGATATGACAGAAACCTCCAAACCCTTACGCCGGACATTAATTGGCCGTGTTGTAAGTGACAAAATGCAAAAAACAGTTACGGTCCTGGTAGAGCGCCAAGTAAAGCACGCGCTCTATGGAAAGTACGTTGGCCACTCTAAAAAGTACCATGCGCACGACGAAACTAGCCAGTACAAGATGGGCGATACGGTTGAAATTGCTGAATCCAAGCCAATTTCACGTACAAAGTCGTGGGTTGTTACCCGTTTAGTAGAGGCATCAAAGGGGATTTAAGGTTTTTTAAGGGGGAAATGCGCAAGAATCCTTGCCATAGCCCCTATTTCAGTAGTAGAATAGAAGGCTTTTCGCGGTACATAGAAGTAGTTTTTCCATAAAATCCGGGTTTTAGCGTCGCTAAATGCCCATTGACGGAACCAAAACTGTTTGCCTTTGGCAAATAAGTTGGGAATTAAGAAATGATTCAGACCGAAAGTAGATTGCAGGTTGCCGATAATACTGGCGCCAGTGAAGTGTTGTGCATCAAGGTATTGGGCGGCTCTAAGCGTCGCTACGCCAGTATCGGTGATGTCATCAAAGTCAGCGTGAAGTCCGCTGCTCCACGTGGCCGTGTAAAAAAAGGTGATATTTATAACGCAGTAGTGGTGAGAACTGCTAAGGGCGTTCGCCGCCCAGACGGCTCATTGATTAAGTTCGATGCCAATGCCGCAGTACTGCTGAATGCCAAGCTTGAGCCGATAGGAACTCGCATCTTTGGACCAGTTACGCGTGAATTGCGTACCGAGAAGTTCATGAAGATCGTTTCCCTTGCGCCTGAAGTGATTTAAGGGGTAGATATGAAAAAGATTCGTAAAGGTGATTCCGTTATTGTTCTGACCGGCCGCGATAAAGGCAAAAAAGGAACAGTTACGAATGTACTCGAGAACAAATTAGTAGTTGAAGGTGTCAACGTCTATAAAAAGAGCGTTAAACCTAACCCAAATACAGGCACAACTGGCGGCATGATCGACAAAGTGATGCCAATTCACGTATCCAACGTGGCTTTGGTGGACGCAAACGGTAAACCTTCGAAGGTTGGTATCAAAGTGGATGCCGGCAAGAAAGTCCGTTTTCTGAAAACCACTGGCGCAACGTTAAGCGCATAAGGGCCCGGAGAGATTATGAGCACACGTTTACAAGAGCACTATAAAGAAAAAGTCGTTGGCGATTTGATGACCAAATTCGGTTACAAGTCGGTAATGGAAGTTCCGCGCATTACCAAGATCACCCTCAACATGGGCCTTGGTGACGCAGTGAATGATAAGAAGATCATCGAGAATGCTGTTGGTGATTTAACCAAGGTTGCAGGCCAAAAGCCAGTCGTAACGAAAGCACGCAAAGCGATTGCCGGATTCAAAATTCGTCAAGGCTATCCCATTGGTGCAATGGTTACCCTGCGTGGCGCACGCATGTTTGAATTCTTAGACCGTTTTGTTACGGTTGCATTGCCACGTGTACGTGACTTCCGCGGCATCTCAGGCAAGGCATTTGATGGTCGTGGTAACTACAACATCGGCGTTAAAGAGCAAATTATTTTCCCAGAAATTGAATACGACAAAATCGATTCGCTTCGTGGTTTAAATATCAGCATTACGACAACCGCAAAAACAGACGATGAAGCAAAAGCGCTGTTGGCGGCATTTAAATTCCCTTTCCGCAATTAAGAGGCTAACGTGGCAAAACTATCCCTAATTGAGCGCGAGAATAAGCGCGCCAAATGTGTAGAGAAATACGCAGCAAAGCGGGCCGAATTAAAGGCCATCATCGCCGATACAGCCCGTAGCGATGAAGAGCGCTACGAAGCCCGCCTGAAATTGCAAGCTCTACCTCGTAACGCAAGCCCGATCCGCCAGCGGAATCGTTGTTCATTGACCGGTCGACCACGTGGCACATTCCGTAAATTCGGTTTGGCCCGTAGCAAGATTCGTGAAATCGCCTTCCGTGGCGAAATTCCCGGTTTAACCAAGGCCAGCTGGTAAGCGGCGAAAGAATTAGGAGAACTCATGAGCATAAGCGATCCAATCGCCGACATGTTGACCCGGATTCGCAACGCGCAAGCGGTGCAGAAACCGATGGTTGTCATGCCGTCATCAAAAATTAAAGTAGCTATCGCTAAAGTCCTGAAAGAAGAGGGCTATATCGATGGTTTTGAAATCAAAGGCGAGGCAGCGAAGCCGGTATTGCATATCGAGCTCAAGTATTACGCTGGCCGTGCCGTTATTGAACGCATTCAGCGCGTATCAACGCCTGGACTGCGGATCTATAAAGGCCGTCACGATATTCCTGAAGTCATGAATGGTTTGGGAGTGGCAATTATTTCCACACCTCAGGGCGTGATGACCGATCGCAAAGCGCGCGCTACTGGCGTGGGTGGCGAAGTTATTTGCTACGTCGCTTAAGGAGAGCACTATGTCCAGAGTCGGAAAATCCCCCATTCCAGTACCAAAAGGTGCTGAAGTAACAATTAGCGGTTTGAATGTAACGGTAAAGGGCCCATTGGGTACCCTGAACCATACCTTGAACACCTGCATTGGTTTAAGCCAGGCAGACGGTTTCATCAACGTCGAACGTAAAGATGACACAGTCGAGTCCGCTGCGCTGTCAGGCACTACCCGTGCATTAGTCAACAACATGGTGATTGGCGTTACCACCGGCTTTGAGCGCAAGCTAAGTTTGGTAGGCGTTGGATACCGTGCTGCTGCTCAGGGCGATACCCTGAAATTGCAACTTGGCTTTTCACACGACATTATTTACAACCTGCCAAAGGGTGTAAAAGCGGAAACGCCATCGCAAACAGAAATCGTAATTAAAGGTTACAACAAGCAGCAGGTTGGTCAAGTTGCTGCAGAGGTTCGCGCATATCGTTCACCAGAGCCATATAAAGGCAAGGGTGTTCGCTATATCGACGAAGTCGTACATCTCAAAGAAACTAAGAAGAAGTAATCGGGATTAGATATGAATAAAGACGAATCAAGATTAAGGCGTGCTCGGCAGACCCGCATTCGGATCGCTGAAGCATTGGCAAACCGTTTAACGGTAATCCGTAGCAACTGCCACATTTCTGCACAGGTTTATAGCCCATGCGGTACAAAAGTACTCGCAGCAGCGTCCACCATGGAAAAAGAACTCCGTGCAGCAATCAAGAATGGCGGAAGTGCCACAGCAGCCCAACAAGTCGGCAAGTTAATTGCTGAACGTGCTGTCAAGGCCGGTGTTGTAGACGTTGCCTTTGATCGCTCTGGCCACCGTTATCACGGCCGTATTAAAGCATTAGCTGAAGCCGCGCGTGAAGCCGGCCTGAAGTTCTAACAGATTGGTTTAGGAAAAAACATGGCAAAAATGCAAACCAAAATGCAATCAGAAGAGCGCGATGATGGTCTTCGCGAAAAGATGATTGCTGTTAATCGCGTAACGAAGGTAGTGAAGGGCGGCCGTATTTTAGGTTTTGCTGCACTTACCGTAGTAGGCGATGGCGATGGCCGTATTGGAATGGGCAAAGGAAAGTCGAAAGAAGTTCCCGTGGCTGTTCAAAAAGCAATGGACGAAGCCCGTCGCAAGATGATCAAAGTAACGCTCCGCAAGGGTACGTTGCAACACACCGTAATCGGTCAGCATGGTGCGTCGCGGGTGATGATTTCCCCAGCAAAAGACGGTACAGGCGTAATTGCCGGTGGTCCAATGCGCGCTATTTTTGATGTAATGGGTGTAACCAACGTTGTTGCAAAGTCGATTGGCTCAACCAATCCTTACAACATGGTTCGCGCAACCATCGATGGTTTAAGCAAGATGAGCACTCCTTCTGAAATTGCTGCTAAGCGCGGCAAGTCAGTTGAAGAGATTCTCGGCTAAGACCACTAGATTAGGAATTTATAAATGACAACGCAATCCAACTCCAAAGTCAAACTGCAATTAGTTCGCAGCTTGATTGGCACACGTGAAAGTCACCGTGCCACTGTTCGCGGTTTAGGCCTTCGTCGTATCAATTCAGTTTCCGAATTGCAAGATACGCCTGCAGTACGCGGAATGATTAATAAAGTTTCTTATTTGGTCAAAGTCATCGGCTAACGATCAGCAAGATATATAGGTAAATACTATGCAACTCAACACAATTAAACCTGCAGAAGGTTCCAAAAAAAATCGCCGCCGCGTTGGACGTGGTATCGGTTCTGGCCTTGGAAAAACAGCTGGCCGTGGACACAAGGGTCAAAAGTCCCGTTC
>CALRRC020000034.1:0-6568 GCA_943370515.1 Erythrobacter sanguineus
GACCCACTGATACCCCTCGATATTGAAATGAAGTCGGGTACCTTGATCACATTTGAAGAGGACAGCACCATGGAAGCCGCCGTTATTTCAGGCATCGCCTTTGCCCGCGATGAAGCCAAAATTACCGTACTCAGCGTACCGGATCGCCCCGGTATTGCATACCAAATTCTAGGCCCCATAGCCGATGCCAACATTGACGTCGATATGATTATTCAGAATCAGTCGGTGGATGGCAAAACGGACTTTACCTTCACCGTACCAAGAGCCGATTACCAAAAGGCCATGGATCTGCTCAAAAATACGGTGCAGGCACACATTGAAGCCAAAGAAATTGCAGGCGATCCGAAAGTGTCTAAGGTCTCCGTCGTTGGTGTTGGTATGCGTTCGCACGTGGGTGTAGCCAGCAAGATGTTCCGGACCTTATCGGAAGAGGGCATCAATATCCTGATGATTTCAACGAGCGAGATCAAGATTTCAGTGGTGATTGATGAAAAGTACATGGAGCTAGCCGTACGTGCCCTGCATAAGGCATTTGAACTCGATCAAAAATAAGAAAATCCCATAGAAACGGCGCATCCGTTAAACTGTGGACTGTTTTGAAATACGGAGACGTGGCCGAGCTGGTCGAAGGCACTCCCCTGCTAAGGGAGCATCGGGGCTAAAACTCTGATCGGAGGTTCGAATCCTCTCGTCTCCGCCAGATTGTGCATATGAGCCCCTGTATAGGGGCTCTTTGTTTTTCTAGGTACTTGATTGCTTCCCTGTGGCCGTAGTAATTAATAAGAGCAAAATCCTGATCGTGAACCCCATACTTACAAACCGGATTGCAGTCATCCTTGCCTTAGCTGGGCTTGGTATCGGCTGCCTATTAGTTATCTGGCCTTTCTTAACCTCATTAGCCTGGGCTGTCATTTTAGTTACAAGTACCTGGGGTATTTTTAAGCGCCTCGATCGCTGGTTTGGTAATAGTCGCCTACTCACCGCATCCGTAATGACCTTGCTTGTAACGGTTGTTCTACTGGGTCCTATCTCGGCTGTTGCCATTGCACTCTCCGACAACATCAGCGAGCTCACTGCCAATATCATTCTTAGCTTTCAGGACGGGTTACCAGAGCAGGTACTGCAGTGGCCACACTACGTTCCTATCTTTGGTGATGCCATTGAAAATTATCTGCAGCAATTTGTTCACGATAAAGCCCGGCTTAAAGTCGAACTGCAGGCCCTAGCTGCACCCTTGCAGGCATTTGCATTAGCAAGTGGCCGGATTGCATTGCAGGGCGTTCTGGATATGGCGCTGTCGGTGTTCCTGACTTTCTTTTTCTTTTTACACGGTAGCAGTCTATCGAGCAAACTCTCGGTCTTTGCAAAGCGATTGAGCGGTGAGCGGGGCGAAGGTCTGATTGCCGTCGCTGCTGAGACAGTGCACGGCGTTATTTACGGCGTATTAGGTACCGCATTGGCTCAAGGCGTTCTCGCGGCAATTGGCTTTGCGATAGCGGGCGTACCATCCTCGATCTTGCTTGGCCTAATTACTTTCTTTTTATCGGTGGTGCCAGTCGGTCCGCCTTTAGTTTGGGGCGGTGCTGCATTCTGGTTATTTCAGCAGAACGAAACGGCTTGGGCTATTTTCGTTTTAGCTTGGGGCTTCCTGTTGGTTAGCACGGTCGATAACATCATTAAGCCCTTCATCATTAGTAGGGGCTCGAACTTACCGTTTGTGGTGGTGTTTTTGGGCGTATTGGGCGGAGTAATTGCATTCGGCGTGATTGGCGCATTCTTAGGACCTGTTTTACTGGCAGTTACCTACCATCTTGTTCTCGAGTGGATATCAGATACAAACAAATAAATCAGCAGCATTGCCTAGTTATTTGTTGTTAGTACGCGCCGTAAAAAATGCCCGATATCAATCACCTCAATCGGATGCAAAGAATGCTCCATTGGATAGCTTTTCCACTGCACATCGTAGCCATTGGCTTCTAGAAAATCCCGCGACCGTTCACTGCGCTCTGGAATGATGACCGCATCCCAGTCGCCATGCGCTAAAAAGATCGGCGTATCTTGATTGGCTGGATTGCGCTCAGCCAGTACGCTAGGTGCCAAAGGCAGATAACCGGACAGGGCCATAATGCCGGCCAAGCGCTGCGGAAAGCGAAGACCTGTATGCAATACCATCGCACAGCCTTGGGAAAAGCCCGCCAAAACAATGTGCTGGTATGCAATGCCGCGGCTCGCTTCACGCTCGATGAGGGCGCTAATGGCTTTAGCTGAATTCTGAATGCCACCGGCATCCTCCGGGTCGCTATCGCTTCTGCCAATGATGTCGTACCAGGCAGGCATCACATAGCCGCCGTTGACGGTGACGGGCATGCTCGGAGCACTTGGAAACACAAAGCGGATTCCGGGCAGACCGGCGAGGTTCAATTGGGGTACAAGGGAGGCAAAGTCATTGCCGTCGGCGCCAAGGCCGTGAAGCCAGATGATAGCGGCAGTTGGATTATCGGAGGTTTGAATCTCAATGCAAGGCAGCAGTTCCATAGGCGCTTTAGTAAGAAAGTGAAAAGGGTATTTTAAGTCGAGTATGCTGATAGCAACTCAACTCTCTGGATCAGCCCCTTTTTATGACTATCTCCATGTACCAGGCCAGTGCGCCACGCCTAATTAACAGCATGCGCAATTTATCCGCTATTTTGGATAAAACCCAAGCTTACATCGATGCTAAGAAAATCGATCCCGCAGCGCTGCTGCAATTTAGGCTCTTTCCAGACATGCTCAATTTGACCCGGCAGATTCAGATTGCCAGTGATACTGCGAAGGGAGTAGTTGCCCGTTTAGCCGGAGTCGATATCCCGACGTATGAAGACAATGAAACCAGCGTAGCCGAACTGCAGGCACGCATTGCAAAAACCATTGCCTTCATCGAAGGCTTCACGCCTGCCCAGATTGACGGAACGGAAGACAAGGCCATTGTGACAAAACGGGGCGATAAAGAAACCCATTACACCGGCATGCAGTTTTTATTGGGTCACGCCATTCCCAATGTGTACTTTCATGTGTCGATTGCGTTCGCCATTTTGCGCCATAACGGCGTTGAGATTGGTAAACGGGATTACTTGGGTAAGCCATAAGCACACGCCCGTGAAGTGATGCTCAAACGTATTTACCGTTTTCTTTCTGGCCAGCATGCTGCAGCCCTTGGTTTTGTTCGTAACGACGGCGGCAGGCGGGCTGCGGGATTCCAGGGCGGGGCTGGGGATTGCGTCGTGAGGGCGATTGCCATCGCCGCGGAACGTCCCTACCTTGAGGTTTATGAGGCCCTGCGCAATGCCAATGCACACTATGCTGAGCACCGCAGCAGTCGTCTAGCTAAACAGATTGCAGTACGGGGCTCAACTCCGCGCAATGGTAATCATCGCGCCGTGTTTCATGACTACATTTTGAGTTTAGGATTTGAATGGGTGCCAACGATGGCGGTAGGGCAGGGCTGCCAAGTACATATGCGCTCAACGGAGATACCTACTGGAAGACTGATTTTGAAAGTATCCAAACACCTCAGCGCAGTCATTGATGGGGTAATTCACGATACGCATAATCCAGCGCGCGGCGGGACGCGCTGCGTTTACGGCTACTACATTCAGAAGCGATAACTGCTTGCTGCTTTTGCAGCGCGTGCCTCTTCTTTGGCTTCTTTACGAAACTCCCAAGGTGGTACCGGATTGGGATCAGCCCATAGACCCCGTTGCTTTGAGCGCGCATCCGCTTCCGCCTTTGCATAGCGTAGCGCTTCTTCCTTAGGTTGCTCTTTTGCGTAGTGTTTATAAAACCACGCGTAGCCATCCTGAATCATGCTTTGATTAATGTCGACGCCGCCAATGTAAATCACGCCGAGGTGTCGTCCATATTGATCTTGTTTTCGCAAGTCAACTTCCACATCGTGTTTAAAAATGCGGCTGGCTAAGTGATCGCGTGCCTTTGTGCCAAAGGCTTGTTTCTTTTCAGGGGTATCAATTCCAACCAGCCGAATTTTGATCTGCCGTTTATCTTCTGTCAGCAGGGTAATGGTATCGCCATCGCTGATGGCAACAACTAGACCAGGAGTCAGTGGTCCAGCATTGATCGCCGTCGTGGCGAATAAAACAAGGCTAATGAGCAGGGTGCGAATGGCATTCATACGATTATTGTTACATTTTTGATGATTATTGCCGCATTTTTTTGTGTAATTTACTAAATTAAACACGCCTTCATTCGAAAGCACCCTAAATTAGGTGACAATTGCAGTTGTTGTATTTCTTTTGATTTTTGCTGAGTGAGTTTTTATGCCTTCTTATTGGTCCAGTAGCCCGTATCGCCATCTGCGCGTCAGTCCCGATAACCAGTTAATCGTGACAGATGATTTTTTGCGTACCTACTTAGAGCGGCCTGAGCTTGCCTTAATTCCGGAGTCCTGCGCGGCAGAGCAGGCCCTTCACCAGCGTTTGCTTGAAAACCCCCAGGCCGAAATCAGTGAAGCAGAAATTAGCCAAATGCAGGATGCCGACATCCAAGTCAATTACGGCATTTGGCTGCGTTACCGTGCCAAGCTGCTGAAGGCACCTTCGCTCGAATCGTTTTACATGAGTTTGTTTGAGGGCGAGGGCGTTGATGTGCCCCCCCTGTTTATTAGCCAGTTAACTCAGGTCTTTTTGCAACACATCTTGGGTGAAGATGCTGCGCCGCTTGAACTACGAATGGCAGAACTTTTCTTTAGAACGCAGGCGATTTCAATCCAAGAGGGTGGGGTAGTGATGGCCGCCGATGCCGAGACGATTGAGCGCAGCGCCAAGGCCGATGAGTTTGGCAGCATTGTGGACTTACTCAAGCAAGGCACGATGGCCTCGCAATCGGTTGATTTGGATGTCCTGCATGAAGAAAATGCCAGCAACTATTGGGAACGCAATGAAGACTTTGATTTTGCGGTTCAGCTCAACTATAGTCAGCCAACGACACGTAGCTTTTGCAGCGTGCTACAAAAATGGATTCACCATTTTTTAGGCGTGGACGTCAAAATTAAACCGCTGAAAGAGGTGAGCGATCCGAATTGGGTGTGGCATGTTGGTCTGGATGCATCCTCAACTGAAATTCTGAATGCGCTGTACAACAAAGAATCGGTCGATGAGCCGGATATGGCGCGCTTATTGTGTTTATTTCGGTTGGAGTTCATTAACTCGACCGATACACGCCCTGAGTTTGCAGGGCGGAATGTGTATATGGCGATTGCGATGAATGAGAAAAATGAGCTGAAGTTAAAGCCCCAAAACCTGCTGTTTAACCTACCCTTGGCAAAATCATCGTAGTCTGACGCACTGCAACGAAATCAGGTATGATCTAAGTATTAACCCTTAGATATTAACCCTTAAATCGGAGCATTTGATGAGTCAGAGCATTTCAACCCCTTCAGTAAAAATAGCCTTAAATACCGCATTTTTATCAGAAATTATCAATAAATTCAGTAACTTAGTTAGTATCCTCCAGCAGTCTTCGGTTGAGGCTAAAGAGCAGTATAAGAAGCACTCAATTCTAGGTGGCGGCTGGGAATAAGTAGCGCATCGGCCTAAGCCAGGCTAAACAGCATATTCCACAAAAGGGGTGAGTCAATTGTGGCTCACCCCTTGTTCTTTTGTTCTTAAGGCCTATTTCCTTCGGTATAGTGCCCCAATGCCTAAAATCCAGCGGTCTTTGCCTGCAGAATGCCTCGAATGCGGCAATCCCCGATCATTGATGGGGAGTTGCACGCACTGTGGCAGCATGGATTTACCCCAGGCCCTCACGGATACGGTAACCCTCAATTTAGAATCCGGCGGTCCCACGGCAGAAGAGGCCCTAGAGCGTCTAACCCAGCATGTCCGCGCTGCCAGTGAGGCTGGTATTCGGGCTTTGATTGTGATCCATGGCTACGGCTCGAGCGGTTCTGGGGGCAAGATTAAATGGGCAGTGCGTGATGCTCTAGAAAATAATTATTTGTCTGATCGCGTAGACGAGTACTATTTTGGTGAGGACTTGGCGTTTGGAAGTAGCGCTTACCACGCGGTAATTAAACGCCGCTCCAGTCTCAAGCCCCATTTAAGTCAGTTTAAGATAGGCAACGCTGGCATGACCGTATTGCTGATGCACTAAATAGGAAACACACATCATGACTACCCACCACACTTCCACCGCACACAAGCAGACTAAAGAGCCCGTTGATACCGCGCAGTTGCTCGCCGACTTCAAGACTTTGGTAGCGGATGCCGAGGCACTGCTGCATGCGACTGCAGATCAGGGCGGTGAGGGTATCGCGCAGATCCGGGCGCAGGCGCAGGATTCGCTAGCGCAAGCGAAAACCAATTTGACAGATGTGCAGGATGAGTTAACTGCAAAAGCCAAAGCGGTAGCAGCCGATGCCGATGCCTATGTGCACGAGAAGCCGTGGCAATCCATCGGTATTGCTGCAGGCCTAGGCTTACTCATCGGCCTATTAATTAGTCGTCGCTAAGAGAGTACACATGTCAGTAGAGGCAATGCTTTCATCGCTTAAAAACGCAGGATCGACTGC